>NZ_JAJTDH010000114.1:0-15926 GCF_021300285.1 Microcystis sp. 49638_E5
TACATATTGACTAATCGCTGCTCTTTTTGGCTTTGAATAAGAAAAAATTACAATCGGATAAATCGGTAAGACAAATTTCTCATGAAAGCGAGCAAAATAAGTAAACATTCGCCGATTAAACCACTTGCGGGAACTTTCCTGCGCCTCTACATGAATCAGAAAAAAAGATTCTTTTCCTCGAAACTTAACCTGTGCGACTAAATCGCTTTCATACCTTTCTCCTTCCGTGACATCGGTAAATACTTCTTTGTCTAAAAAAGTAATCGATTCCCTATCTAAATAATCTATCAATTGAGGAAAAAATAACTCAATAAATTCGACAAAAAAGGTGGAGATTAACTCCTTAAATAAGCGGTCATGGTCAATATTATTAGTCATGTAATATCATCTTAACTAATCTGAGCGATGAATGACTACTCTTATGTATTGTATTCTGAAAAGTCGGTTTTGGCAACGGATTGTTATGACCTCACCCCCTTAACCGACAGCGATTGCCAAATTCGCACAAAATCCATCAGATTGAGCTAAATCGAACAAAACATCGTAAACAGCAGGAAAAATCGGCAACAGGGTAGAAGTCATGACATTAACTGCAAAGGTTTACTGCTAACAGTTTTAGGCCAACAATCCCCAATTTTTCAAGGTTGCTATCACAAAAATTAACATTTATTACAAGAAAACGGGTTTCTCGAAGAAACCCGTTTTCTAAATATTTTCTCGAAGAAACCCGTTTTCTAAATAAAGGCAATCACTCTCCCCAATTCATAATTCCAGGCTCCCTTCTCCCGTATCATACTTTGTGCTTTTTGTCAAAAAAACTTTTTTTTTGCAATAAAACTACACAAAAAAAAGATCATCGTTGTGGGTGAAAATGACTGATTTACCCGTTTTAACTAGGATCACCTTCTAGGTGTGGCAAGGGTTTCAACCATTGCTGCCCAAAAAAGCACAAAATAACCCATTATGAAATTCTATCAAATCGCTGTAACCATTATAACGTCGTTGTTAAATAAAAATCTTTCTCAATTAATTCTTAAGAATTTATAAATATTGCGAAATGTTAATTTAAATATTCTCAAGTTTTTACAGTCAATAAATAATTTTTGCTTATCTTTGTCAGAAAATAGAACTTCTGCAAAAATCCAACATCTACCATGGGGTTAGGAGTCAGTTATCAGTTATCAGTTATCAGTTCACTGAGAAAACACCCCACACCCCACACCCTACACCCCACACCCCATACCCCACTTATTCAACAAACATGAAAGAATCGTGGCGAGAACGTCTGAATATCTCTCGAATAGCGATTAATGCCCCGAGGTTAACCATTGCTTTCTGGTTAGCGGTGGCAGTGGCGGGAATTTTGGCTTTTAGTTCCCTAAAATACGCTCTTTTCCCCGATATCAGCTTTCCAGTCGTAATAATTAACGCTCAAGCGGATTTAGCTACTGCTATCACCACGGAACAGCAATTAACTAAACCCCTAGAAAATCCCCTTTTCTCTCTCCCCGGTTGTCGCGATGTTTCCTCGACTACTGGACCCGGACAGTCAGTAATCAGCGTTTTCTTTAAAATTGGCACAAATTTAGACAAGGCCACCGCAGCAGTTAAACAGACTATCTCGCAAGTCCCTTTACCCCCTCAAGCTACCACAGAAGTTATCCCCGTTGATTTAAATGAGTCGGCAACAGTCACATATACGCTGGTGAGTGAGCAGAAAACTCTAGAAGAATTAAGCCAAATCGCCCAAGATAATTTAATTCCGCCCTTAAAAGCTCTTCCTGGTACGGCTAAAGTTAATTTACTCGGTCAAGGTACAGTTAGGGAAGATAATCCCCATAAAAGCTTAACCCGACCATTGCCCACGCTGGTGCGCTTTAACGGACAAGAAGCGATCGCAGTGCAGGTAATCAAACAAGGTGCGGCTAATAGTCTCGATCTCGTTGCTGAAGCAGAAAAACTGGTTAAAGACATAGCACAAAAACTGCCCGATGTCAAGATAATTTTAGCTGAAACCCAAGCGGAATATATTCGCGCTGCCCTACAAGGCACGATCGATGATTTACTTTTGGCAGTTTTGCTGTCAGTGCTGGTGATCTTGATATTTTTAGGCAGTTTCGCCGCTACGGTCATTTCTGCTCTGGTTATCCCCCTATCTCTTTTGGGGACTTTCATTATCATGGCCATCTATGGGTTTAATCTGGAAACCCTGACGCTGCTGGCTCTCGCTTTGGTGATCGGCATTGTCGTGGATGATGCGATCGTTGATGTGGAGAATATTTCCCGTTTAATCGATGCGGGGGAAACCCCGAAAAATGCGGCACTCAAGGGGACAAGGGAGATCGGATTAGCTGTCACCGCCTCCACTTTAACCATTGTTGCCGTGTTTATACCCGTGGCTTTTATGGGGGGTGCGGTGGGACAGTTTTTCCAACCCTTCGGTTTAACTGTCTCGGCTGCGGTGATTTTTTCTCTGTTGATCGCCAGAACCTTATCGCCAGTTTTGGCATTATATTGGCTGAAACCGCAGTCACAGGCAAAAATGACGAAACAAAAGCGACCGATTGAGAACACCTATCGAAGGCTCTTAAACTGGTCATTACGTCATCGTTTGCTGGTCATTGCTATTGCCCTAATTACCTTTTTGGCGGGTATTGCCCTGATTCCTTTTATTTCTAGGGGATTTATTCCCCGACTCGATCGCGGCGAGTTTAATCTGGTTTATACTTCTCCTTTGCCGAAAATAACACAAATTAGTCCTAATAAACCGACGGCTAAGAGTTCTAGCGATAGTTTCGCTTGGATTTCCCAGTTAGCGAGTTCTCCCGAAAGTTTTCTTTTGCGTCGCACTATCCGCGATGGCAGCAAATTAGAAGCGCCGATTTTGCAGGATGGGGAAGTGGAATCGACTTTTATGATCGCCGGTTTACGCGGTGAGCCGAATCGGGGCAAAATTCACGTTAAACTGAAGGGCGATCGTAAATCTCACACCAGTGCCGTGCAGCAGCGAATTCGGCAAATTTTACCGACAATTAGAGGGGTGAATGTCAGTGTCGAGGACATTCCTTTTGTGCAGACGGAAGCGGAAAAGCCGATCCAAATTGCGATTAAAAGCGATGATTTCAAGCTATTGCGCGATAGTGCCGAGAAATTGCGGGTTGAGGCCGCTAAAATCGCCGGTTTAAAGGATATTTCCCTATCATCTAGATTAAATGAGCGGGGGGATTTTTTGGCGATCGAGCGTTTAAATAGTCAACAGGCGATTTTTCTCAGTGCTAATCTCAGTCCGGATTTAGGATTAGAAGATGCGGCGATTAAAATTGAAGGGATTCCTTTACCGGAAGGGATAACTTTACAGCGTTGGGGTACTTCTTCTCAAAGTAGCGATGTTTTGGGCAGTTTTGGTCGCACTTTAATCCTAGCGACAATTTTAATGTTAGGAGTTTTATGGTTATTATTCAGAAGACTGTTAGAAACTATCGTCATCGCTTTATGTTTACCTTTAGCGATTGTGGGGGCAATGTTGGGGTTATTGGTAACGGGTAGTGAGTTTAGTATAATTTCTTTGATCGGGTTTATCTTCCTCTTGGGATTACTGGATAAAAACGCTGTGTTATTGCTGGATTATACTAACCAATTGCGTCAACAGGGTTGGAGTCGGGAGCAAGCGGTTTTAGAAACGGGAATGATTAGGTTAAGACCGATTTTAATGACCACTTGTTCGACAATTTTAGGCATGATTCCGCTCGCTTTGGGATTGGGTACTGGTGCGGAATTGCGGCAACCCATGGCGATGGTAATTGTGGGAGGTTTAGTCACTTCTTCCCTGTTGAGTTTAATTGTTGTGCCTGTGTTATATCTAAGTTTAGAGGATGTTTGGAACCAGATTAAAGCCGGTCAAAAGTAGCTAGTTTTACCGTCGCTTTAGTTATTGTTTTGGCTTCTGATTACTATAGAGTCGTTTGAATTCTTTTTGTTGTTGATTATGATCGACAATTGGCTCAGGATAACCACAACGATGTCTTTCTAAACGGGGGATTTTTCCGGTTACTAAATATTCCGTATCTACGGAAGCTAATTCCGGCAACCACTGACGAATATATTCCCCTTCCGGATCGAATTTTTGTGTCTGACTAGCGGGATTAAAAATTCTTAAAGGTTTCGGATCCATGCCACTAGAGGCACTCCACTGCCAACCACCATTATTAGCGGCTAAATCGCCATCAAAAAGTTTCTGCATGAAGTATTTTTCGCCTTTTTGCCAGTTAATAATTAAATCTTTGGTTAAGAAACTCGCCACGATCATGCGACAACGATTGTGCATCCATCCCGTTTCATTTAATTGTCGCATGGCCGCGTCAACGATCGGATAGCCGGTTTTTCCCTGGCACCAAGCTTGAAAATGTTCTTCGTTATCCTGCCAAGGAAAATGACGAAATTCTTTTCTATAAGCACCCTCAGCCAATTCTGGGAAAAAATAGAGACAATGCTGGTAAAATTCCCGCCAAGCTAACTCTTGCTGCCAAGTGATAATACTATCTTTTGCTTCCTCGGCGCGGCAATTTTCTAATAATTCTAGGGTTGCGGTCCAAATTGTGCGGATGCCAATCGCCCCAAATTTTAAAGCGGCACTCAAGCGCGAGGTGCCATCGAAAGCGGGGAAGTTACGATCTTCTTGATAATTGTTAATAACCCCTTGACAAAATTCTTCTAATCTGCTATGGGCGGCCTTTTCTCCGGGAGCGAGGGGTAAGGGGTTTTGCCAAGTAAAACCTAAATTTTCTAGGGTTGGTAAGTTAATAGTTTCTGCGAGTTTCTCCCCCTCATTTTCCTCTAATCCTTGCAGGTTTTCTAGGGTTGTGGGGCTGGCTTTGGCTAATTGGCTCCAATTTTTCCAAAAAGGAGTATATACGGTGTAGGGACTTTTTGAGAGGGTGAGGACTTGTCCGGGGGCATGGAGAAGTTGATCCCAGAAGGTTTCTACTTTAATTCCTTTTTTTTGTAAAGCGGCGATTACCTGTTGATCCCGTTGACGCGCGTAGGGTTCGATATCGAGGTTAAAAAAAACTGCTTTTGCCGATAAATTGCCGGCTAAGTTGACGAGTGTTTGACTGGGGTTGCCGCGAATAATCAGTAATTGACTACCTTTTTGGCGATAATTTTTTTCTAATTCCTCCAGACAACCGAGGAGATAGGCAACTCTAGCAGGGGCGATATCATCCCTCTCTAAAATAGCAGGATCGAGGCAGAAAACCCCGATAATTTTCGGACTGCGCTCCCTAGCTTTACTCAGTCCAATATTATCCGAGAGACGTAAATCGCGACGATGCCAGAAAAGGATTAGATTTGACATAAAGTAAGGTGATGAGAAGATTATCAGGGGCGAGATTATTGGGGTACAGTTAAGAACAAATTCAAGTCAAAAATACTCTTTCTGTAATTATAGGACAGTGGATCAAGAATAATTGTCTAATTTTACAATCTAGCTGTAATTGGCAGTTAATTTCTTGACAAAATCTCGATGTTCTGCTGTTTCTAACCCCCGCTGCAAAATCAATAAAACTTTTCCTAAGTCGCCCATTAATAAAGCGTTTTTATCTAGCCATAAACCGGGGAAGATTTGGGAGCGCATTATGCCCTCACTATCGGGTTCTAGTTTAATATATTCTCCTGCCTGTAGCCGAAACCAATCAATTTTTTGTTCATAAAACCGCCAGACTAGATATTCTTGGACTTGATTGCGACGGTAAACATTTAATTTTTGATGAACATCGTAGGAAGCACTAGACGCGGCAATTTCGACAATTAATTCCGGCGCTCCTTCTACATAATCATCTTGACTAATTGTCGATTGTCCTCCCTTGTCAATTCTTAATAGGGCATCCGGTTGGGGTTCGTTATCAATATCTAATCTCACGGTGCAATTATCCCCTAATTGCAGATAGGGGGTAAAAGCTTTATAAAAACCCAACCATAACATAATATGTGCGTGGGGTTCACCATGTTGGGTAATTCTCAAGGGAGATGCCATATAAACAATTCCTTCAATTAATTCCGCTTTTTTGAGATGGGGCATCCCTTGATAACGTCGTTCAAATTCCCATCGAGTTAATTTATCGCCGTTTTCTAGGGGAGGAATTGTTAAAGAATCAGCTATTACTGGGGTAGTTGTCATAAGTTTTCTCTTTTCACCCGTCTTCTAGTTAATCTTTGCCCGCTATCGGATCGGAATTTTTTCCTGATCTTCCATTATTATAACACCCATCGGTAGGGTGTGTTAAAGTAGCTCAACACACCCACAAAAATCAATTAGAAGTCAGCAAATAATCGATAAGTTTAATTAATCTTTTCTCTTTAACTCCTGACACTGGGCGATTTAGGACATCTTCCAAAGAATCAAAGGGCTTTTCTGAACGTTTTTTCAGAAAGTCATTAACAGATGCAGGTGGAATTCCCACTTTTTTAAGTTGATTAGCATCACAGCTATTCAAAAGCTCTAAAATCGACTTAGAAGGAGGAGAAGGAGGAGAAGGAGGAGAAATAATAATTTTTTCTTCCAGTCTTTTGATTTCTTTTTGGTACTCCTCTCGGATTGCTTGTAACTGGGTTTCTAATCGTTTTTCAAGATTACTCATCCTCAATTCTAGAGGATTATCTATTTTTTCGGGCTTGGTAATTAACCCAGGAGAAGGAGATAATAACTGTATTTGCTGTAAAGCGATACTCTCCGCTTCTTTATCAACTACAAAAGCGTTAATCATCTCGATGTCAGGAACTTTCTGATTGGCGATAACAGAAGCATAATATTCTAAATCTCCACTAATAATATTATAACGTTCATCAACTTTTTTATTATCAGCTTTTTTGAGAATAGCAGGGCGAATAATTCCACCCATTTCAATAATAAGATTGGCTAAATTCTCTAATTCAGTTTCAGAGAAGGTTTCTCTGGGAAGGGAAGGATTAATATCAGTAATATCGACTCGTAAAAATTTCCACATTTATTTAACTCCTATTTTAGCTAAAACTTCAATTGCTAAGGCTTCAAATTCTGCTGCTGATACTCCCGCATCAGCTTGATGTTCGGCATAATCGATTATAGATTGGGGGGCAGGAATTTCTAAATCTCCCACGGTAACGTATTGATTTATACAGCGAGATAAAGGCATTCTTTCCGAGATAGTCGATTCCATCAAAGGTAAATTATATTTGTCTGGAATCACTTGTTTTTGTTTGGGAAAATTATATTTTAAGTATTGAGCATGGGTGGAAATTTTGGAAGGTAAAACGCCTAAAATTTGTAGGGTTGGTTTACCCAAATCTCCACGACTTTCATTGATTTCCTCTTGAACAAAGTTTTTAACGCTATCTAATCCTTGATTAGAAAATGGTTTAAGATCAGAAGGAATTATTAGATAGTCAGCTGCAATTAAAGCAATGCGTGCATATAAATCAAGTGCGGGAGGTGCATCAATAATTACAATATCGTATTGATCCTTTACTTTCTCTAATTTTCTGGCCAATCTAGCAAATACCGCCGCATTATCTTTAATTTTAGCTTGGTTAGCAATTAAAGATATGTGAGAGGGAATAACATCAATTTCTGGATGATTGAATCCTTGAGACTTTCTGACAATATTCTCAATAAAAATACGGTTACTGTTATCTAGCAAATGAAAGACATTTTTATCTTTTAAATCATCGTCATCATCGAATTGAAACTTAATTAAACCAACGGCAAAGGTACTATTAGCTTGAGCATCAATATCAATTAATAAAACTCGCTTACCTTTTTTACTCAAAGCTGCCGCTAGATTGGTAGCGACGGTGGTTTTACCAACACCACCTTTATGATGATAAATTGCGATGGTTTTCATGGGATTTTTGTTGTTGATTGTTGGAGAATTAAGCGGTGGAATGCCTAGGGATAAGGTTTCGTAGCCAATCAGAGATTTTAACTGTTCTAAGTGAGAGGCAATTTCTAACCCAGAACATCTAAAAACTAAATAAATTTTATCGGGTTTTCTTCGATAAAGTTGAATCTCATCACCGTTGGTTAATAATCCCCACTGCACTTTAAAGTAGTTGAGATAATAACCTAAGCGGTGACGATGATTGATGAGCTTTTCTCTGGGGTTTTTAGCCTCGATAATTAGACAGTGAGAGGATAAAAACTGCCTTTTATTGATAGGTTTTTGAGCGGAAACAAGGAAGTCTAAGCGGACTTTACCGAAGCTAACTTGTTGATACCAATGTTCGGCATTGTAGCCTAGTTTTGGGAGTAAATACTGGACAATTAGTTTACTCTCCACTTCCCTTTCGTTATGACAATGATGAGGATTGAAAGTCACACATTTGAGGAAATAAGTAGTTGGACAAAAGTAAAGTTAACTGTGGGGTAAGGAGTCAGGAGTCAGGAGTCAGGAGATAGGAGTCAGGAGTAAGTAAGAATTACGGCAATTTACATTTCTTAAGATAGACAACAGAATTTATGTCCGACTACTTACTTAAAAATAACTTATTGTTAGTTTAAATGATGACAGCCCTTCCCGTCAAGGTAAAGCACAGAATCCGGCTCTTCGTTACTTGGTATGGTTCGATAGGGGGGCATAAATCGACTAAATCCTTATCTGGCAAGAGATTTAATTGATTAGTTCGCTCTAGATCAAAAACAATTGACAAAAATCACTTAATCAAGTATTTCAGCTGCAATAAAGAACCCTATCTCTCACCTATTGGTGAGCAGCAGAAGTTATTAAAAGAGGGCGAATGCAATTCGCCCCTACAATAACATTATCGCCCCAATAGTAGGGGCGCATCGCGTGCGCCCAAATGTAATATTGTGTGTGCCCAAATGTAATATTGTGTGCGCCCAAATGTAATATCGCATGATCCCAAATGTGATATAGATACTTCTCCAAAATTGAGATGCACCAAGCAGAGAAAACCATCCTACCCACAGCTTAAATTAATGGATCTGCATAATTTTCTCGGCTACTTTCTGGGAAATAAAAGGTAAAATTGAGCGGTTTTGACTGTTATCTTTTCCCTCGGTAAATACCACCAAGAGATAGGGAGTATGATGGGGAATTTCAATATAGGCTGCATCGTGACGTACTTGACTTGTCCAACCAGCTTTTGACCAAATTTGACTATTTTCCGGTAATCCTTGCCCCAAAAATCCTAAGATTTGTGTATCATCTCCTTGACTTGTCCAATCAGCAGGATTAAGACTTCGTTTTAGTAAAGACATCATCATCTGGGAACGTTGGGAAGAAACCGCAATCCCCCCGATAATAGTATGAATTAAACGCGCCACTGCATTGCTAGTTAACATATTGCGATTCTCCATTAATTCCCCTAAAAAAGCGCGTTCACGTCCATAGGGACCGTCAGACCAAGTTTTTTGATTAACGTTAATTGTCGCTAATTCCGGCCAATTTAGGGATTGAAAATAACGATTAACTATGTTGCGTTGTTGCTTCCAAGTTTCAAAGGGACTGGCGGCAATTTCTGGACCGCTAGTGGTTCCCGTAACCAGATCTACAACTAAACTGGCAGCATCATTACTAGAGTCAACAATCATGTCACGAATGGCGCGATTTAATTCGCTGCTTTCGGCAATCATTCCCCCCTCTAACCACTCATGAATTGCTACCAGATAAAACAATTTCACTAAACTAGCGGGATAGGTTCTTTCTTGTCCGCGATAACTAAATCCGCGGGGGGAATATTTCCAGAATTCTTCGTGAGAAATTGCTCCCCCCGTGTTGACGACAACGGGAGGATCATATACTATCCAAGTTAGGGCAATTTGTTCTTGAGCTAATTGGGGAAATTCTCGCCAAGTTGTTTCTAAAATATCTGTACCGAACTGTTGGAGATGGTCTTCAGTATGAAAAAAGTTCATAGGTGTGCTGCAAAGTCAAGAGTTAGAAGGTGGATAAATTCTTGAATCGGCAATTCTCATTTTACGGTAAAATTTACCGATAATTAATTATTTGAGCGCTTTTGAGTTTAATGTTTATATCTACCGATGAGGTTCATCTCTATTTTATCAGTCTTGATCCCTCTGGGGATAGACTAGAAAAACTGGCTTCTTTGCTCTCGGAAGATGAAATAATTAGAGCTAATCGTTACCATTTTCCCGAACACAAGCGGCGTTTTTTGGTGGCGAGGGGGTGTTTACGCGAGATTTTAGGGTCATATTTGGCGATAAGTCCCGAAAAAATCGAGTTTATCTACAGTGAGCGGGGAAAACCGAGTATTAACTACCAATTGCAGTTTAATCTCTCCCATTCCGAAGATATGGCCATCTGTGGCTTGACTTTAACCGCTCGCATCGGGGTAGATTTAGAGAAAATGCGCCAGATGAAAGATTTAGATAGCTTGACAAAAAGGTTTTTTTGTGCTAGGGAACATGAGGTTGTTGAAAAGTCCCCAGAGAAGGAAAAGCTATTTTTTCAATTATGGACGGCAAAAGAGGCTTATTTAAAGGCACTGGGAACGGGAATTAGCGGGGGACTCGATCGAGTGGAAGTGGGCCTCAATCCCTTAAAATTAGACAATGTGGCGGGGGAATGGCAATTATGGACAGCGGCAATCGGCGATAATTATCGAGCGACGGTGGTTATCGAAGGTAGCGATCGAGTGATTAAAACCTTTGGCCTTTCTGATCTATGATTAATTGGGGAGTTAATTGCCTTGAGAAATTCAGTAATTATTCCTAGCTATCTCAAAAAAAGCTTGTCCTTAATTATTACTTAACCTTGTTTTCTCTATGCGAATTGCTCTTTTTACAGAAACCTTCTTACCGAAAATCGATGGCATTGTCACCCGTCTTAAACATACCGTAGAACACCTACAAAGATTAGGTCATCAGGTATTAGTTTTCTCTCCCGATGGCGGTTTAAAGGAGTACAAAGGTGCTAAAATTCATGGAGTTACAGGGATTCCCTTACCCCTATATCCGGAATTAAAAATGGCTTTCCCCCGGCCTTCCGTCGGTCAAGCTTTAGAGAGGTTTAAACCTGATATTATTCATGTGGTTAACCCGGCTGTTTTAGGGGTGGGAGGCATTTATTTTGCCAAAACTATGAACATTCCCCTCGTCGCTTCCTATCATACCCATCTCCCCCAATACCTACAACACTATGGATTAGGTTCCCTAGAAGGATTACTCTGGGAATTATTAAAACTGGCCCACAATCAAGCAAGTTTAAATCTCTGCACTTCCACCGCTATGGTGCAAGAATTATCTAGTCGTGGCATTGAAAAGGTAGAGCTTTGGCAAAGGGGAGTCGATACGGAATTATTTCAACCTCATTTAAAATCCCCAGCTATGAGACTGAAATTATCCCAAAATAACCCCGATAGTCCTCTCTTATTATATGTTGGTCGAGTGTCGGCCGAAAAAGAAATCGATCGCATTAAACCAGTATTAGAAGCGATTCCCGAAGCAAGATTTGCCATTGTGGGAGATGGTCCCCATCGGGAAGCTTTAACAAGTCATTTTGCCGACACAAATACCCATTTTGTCGGTTATTTACAGGGGTTAGAATTAGCCTCCGCTTTTGCTTCCGCAGATGCTTTTCTGTTTCCCTCACGCACAGAAACCCTCGGTTTGGTACTCTTAGAATCCATGGCTGCCGGTTGTCCGGTGGTGGCGGCAAATTCGGGGGGAATTCCCGATATTGTCACCGATGGAGTTAATGGTCATCTCTTCGATCCTAGGGATGAAAAGGGTTTAATTAGTGCCACCCAAAGATTACTAACCGCCAAGGCAGAAAGAGAGGAATTACGACGAAATGCGCGTCTAGAAGCGGAAAAATGGGCATGGCAAGCGGCCACCAAACAGTTATTAAATTACTATCACCAAGTTTTGAATAATAATTCTGTGGCTTTTGCCGCTTAATTGTTGTCAAAATGCTCGAATTTAACCGCAAAAACCTTGACCTATTGTAACTTTTATGGCCAGCGCACCCAGTACCACCTTAGATAAGTCCACCCAAGGGGTGAAAAAGACTTATCCCAACTATAAAGTTATTGTTCTCAACGATGACTTTAACACCTTCGATCATGTGGCCAATTGTTTAATTAAATATATCCCGGATATGACTACCGATCGAGCTTGGGAATTAACTAATCAAGTTCACTACCAAGGACAGGCAATTGTCTGGACAGGTCCCCAAGAACAAGCGGAACTTTATCACCAACAATTGCGACGGGAAGGATTAACCATGGCTCCCCTAGAGGCCGCATAATTATGAATAATGGTCGCTTAGTTTGGAATCATTCTACTCATATTCCGGGGTTGATTGCGGTATTAGAAAAGTTAATTACTTATCAGGGAATCACCACTGTCACCCCCGGGGTACTTTCTCGCTCAAAAGGTCATTGTCCGCGGTTACAATTGCGGATATCAGTGCCAATTCGTGGTGGTTTTAAGCTGATTGCGAGGACAGGAAAAAGTGTTCAGGAAGTCTTTGTTATTACCGATTTAAACCAAGAGGATTTAGAAATGGCTATCCAAGCTTGTTTAGGAAAATAACTGTCGTGGGTGCGTTGTTGAAAAGCTGCTGGTTACTAATCATTGTTCTTCTGTTTTTCTGTTTACATTCTCTCCCTAGTTTGGCAGTAGTGGATAGGGTTCCCTTAACAGTAACTTTATTGCAGGAACGTTTAAGCGCACCCGTCCTTAAAGAAGGGATGACTACTATCGATTTAGCCAATTTAGTTATCGATATCCGGGATGAAAATAAGGAACTGCAAGAACAATTTTATCAACAGATTCAAGGTCAAATTAATCGCGCTAAACAACCCCTAGGTTTAGATTTTAGTAATTCCTTAATTCAAGGCAATTTTATCGCTTCCCGTCTGGGTTTACCGACTCCTTTAACAAAAGTGGCTCTCGCTACTCTATTATCCCCCACGGAAGAACAGTTATTACAACAGGACGAAAATTTCTTATTCGATAGTGATGAACCAGTTTTTAATGTCACAGTATTTCGCGGACCGGTGAAGTTGCAGGGAACCGTATTTATGGGAGAAGTGGACTTTTCTAAGACTTTTTTTCTGCAAATTGTCGAAGCAATGGCAGCAAAATTTAGTCGTGAAAGTAATTGGGTAGAATCGCGTTTTGCTAGGGTGGCAAAATTTACCAAAGCCAATTTTATGGGAGATGTAAATTTTAGTCAAAGTCAATTTTTAAATAAAGCCATCTTTCGCAGCGCACATTTTAAAAGTATTACTAACTTCCATCGCAGTCATTTTACTGCCGAAGCTTATTTTGATCAAACTAAATACGATAAACTCGCAGATTTTACCCGTACTTTCTGGGAAAAAGAAGCTAATTTTTCCCAAAGTCAATGGCGAGATCGTCCGCTATTTTCTAAGAGTAGATTTTTAAGTTTATTAACCTTTAGAAATGCCACTTTTGAAAAATCAGGCGCTTTCCGGTCTAGTTATTTTAATGGTGTGGTTAGTTTTCAAGATGTGAAACTTTTAGATCAGGTAGATTTTAGTAATTCCACTTTTACTAAAAATAGTTATTTAAGTGTATCAGGATTAGCTTTTGATTCCGATAAAGCGAAAATACTGGGAGATAGAGGAGTAATTGGTCAAGCAATTTATTTACCAAACCTAGCAGGAAATGAGACAGTTTTAAGAAATTTAGTTCGTAATTTTCGCTCCCTAGAACAAATTGCCGATGCCAATCAAATTGAATACAAAACCGAAAAATTGCGATTACAACAGTTAAAACAAAAACTAAATAATATCTCAGTTATTCGCCTAATTAACCTCACTTGGGTAGCTGATTTTCTGCATACTTCTTTCCTTACTTTACTATTACTTTTAAGTCAAGATGGTACGAATTTTAGTTTAGTTTTTGGGACAGGAATCATAATTTTTGCCTATTTTGGCTGTTTATTTTGGTTAATCGATCGCGTGCGTCGTCTCACTCCTAAACCAGTAATTCCTAATGGTTATGAAATCTTTTGTATGGTAACTAGCTATATTATTCTCACCCTTTCTGGTGTGTTTAATATCCTGCAATCTGCCAGTCGTCCCCTACTAACTTTAACAGCTATTGCCCTAATTCTTGTCCCCTTACCCCTAATTTTAATTATCGAACTTTATCGTCGGGGACGCTATCACGATTTAATGGATAGTTCCTATTTTCTGCAAGATGGTAGTATGCGACAATTACGCTTATTAATCACCCGTTTACCCGTGGTTCCCGAATTCCCCCTCTTTCGCGATCGTTATACTCCTATTCCTTGGCAAAAGCGTTGGAATTGGTTAAATTATTACGATTTAAGTCTCAATAATTTGCTAAAATTAGGCTTTAACGATTGGCGAGTTCGCGATCGAGAATTACCCGCTATCATTTCCTTTTTAGTTTGGTATCAATGGGGTATCGGCATCTTTTATATCACTCTCCTTATCTGGACTCTCTCGCGCACGATTCCGGGGTTAAATCTCTTGATTTATTTAAAATAAACTGTAAAAATTTGAATACAGCAGTTATCTTTTCGTTTTGGGTAACAGAAATATGAGTGGAAAGAGGAAAAAACCATGAATGCCAAATTGATTGAATCTCTCGTCCAAATTATACAATCCCTTTCTGAAGAAGAAAGATTGCTCTTAGAAAAGAAATTAGCTGCCCATGAAACTCAAACAGATTTTGATAACCTAGCCCAAGCTTTAGCAGAATTGCGACAAATTTGTGCTGAAGAAAACTATACTATAGAAGTTCCTCCTCGCCAAGATCGTTCTAATCCATTTGCAGAAAGCTTAAATGACATTCCTGTGTGATACTAACATTATCAGCGAGTTAGCACGTCCCCAACCTAAGATTTTTCTGCTAAAATTATCTACACAACAGTACACAAGCGCGAAAAGCAATAGTCTATGCTAGAAAAAATCGGAATGGGAGAATTCCGGGATCATCTCGCCAAATATTTGAGTTCTACTACTCCCATCGCCGTCACTTGCCAGGGTCAGACGGTGGGTTATTTCTTACCGGCACGACCGGAGCCATCGGAAGCGGAGATCGACGGGTTAAAACGCGCCGCCGAGAGGTTGGATGCGCTTTTACGCGAACAGGGACTTTCTGAAGATGCGCTCGTTCGCGAATTCCGTCAACTCCGGGAAGGCGAGCGTTAGGCTTTCTGCTATGACGAAAAGAATCGTTCTGGATGCCAATATTCTCATCCGTGCCGTGTTGGGGAAAAAGGTACGGGAGATGATCGCTCGGTTCGCTCCCACGGTAGATTTTTTTACGACCGATCGCTGTTACGCCGACGCAAGGCGATATTTACCGATTCTTTTCGAGAAACGCGACCTAGGGAGCGAGGACGCGATGGCAGTCTTGGAAGGTTTGACCGGTTGGGTGCGGATCGTGGATAACAGCCTGTACGCTTCTTACGAGGGGGAGGCTAGAAAACGCATCGCCGCGCGGGATGTGGACGATTGGCCAGTCGTGGCGCTGGCTTTATTGCTGGAATGCCCGATCTGGACGGAAGACGCGGATTTTTTCGGCACGGGGGTGGCAACCTGGACGAGCAATCGGGTTCACCTGTATTTCGGTGAGTGAACGACGGCGATCACAACAATATCCGATATTCTGGTGAATTCGTAAGAATCGAAGATATCCCGCCGTAGTCGGTGGGTATCTCCCTGGGCTAGGTGCGCTTCCCAACTTTGCGAGCGTTGGATGAGTTTGGCTAGGGTTAATCTCAGACCGGCTAGATAGGGTTTGCTGAATAAATTTGAAATGTAGGCAAAGTAAAGGTTTTGGGGCTTTTCTTGCGAAACAGGTGCAAGATTTTGAGAGAATCGTCGTTCAAAACCTTGCGTCTTCATCGGCCCGCGTCCTGTAGGGGCGAAGCATTCGGACAATAACCTATCGGTGAAAAGGTAGA
>NZ_JAJTDH010000034.1:0-53703 GCF_021300285.1 Microcystis sp. 49638_E5
GAATTCTTTGCCTTGATTGTGCATTTTATGATAAATGCCGTAGAGATGTTTGGGGCGACCCTGTAAATCAAGAACTTTTATGCCAATTTCTTGCAATTTTTCCCGCAATGTGTTAACAACTGTTTCGATGCGGGCCTCTCGATCGATACGTTTTTCCGATACCAATAACTGTACGGTGCGATAAGCATAGGGTTCGAGGTATTTAAAGCATAAATCCTCTAATTCCCATTTAAATCGCTCAATCCCTAAACAGTTAGCCAGAGGAGCAAAGATTTCTCTAGTTTCGAGGGCGATGCGTTGCTGTTGTTGCGGGTTAAGGTATTCGAGGGTTTGCATATTGTGCAGGCGTTCGGCTAATTTGACCACGATGACGCGGATATCTTTAGCCATCGCCAGGAACATTCGGCGAAAATTCTCCGCTTGCCGTTCAGTTTTGCTATAAAAGTTGAAAAAGTTGTATTTGGAGAGTTTTGTCACCGCTTCCACCAAATTACGCACCTCGAAACCGAATCTAGCCTCGATTTCTTCTGGAGTTACTTCTGTATCTTCCACCACATCGTGCAGGAATCCCGCCGCAATGATAGTGCTACTCCCACCTAAATCTCGCAACAGGCCAGCAACGGCGATGGGATGAGTGATGTAAGGTTTTCCTGACTTACAGTATTGACCTCTGTGCAATTGATAGGCAAAGTTGAAGGCACGACAGATTAGATCATTGTCTTCACTTTTATCTTGCCCAGAATCAGATTGATAAGCACTCAAGCATTCTTGAAGCCAAGCAGGCAATTCTAAAGAGAACAAATCTTTGAATTTTTCTTCTCTGCTTTCACGACTAATTCCCAATTGCCTAAGAACACTTGGGGCTAACTGTCTTAACTCTTCTTCCCTTATTTCTCCCTCGGCTTGCTCTTGCTGAATTTTTTCTTTGAGTTTCTGTTCATCTCCATAAAAAATTTCTGATAAAACTTTTGAGTTGTCAGTTAAGTATTGATATTCTTCGTGATAATTTGTTCTCTCAAGGGGTTCGGCTAATAGTTCTACTGTATTAGTAACTTGGATTTGCTCTGAAAGTCCTAAGATATGATTTTCTTCAGATAAACTTGACTCTAATAAGTGAGTCATTTCTTGAACAACTAAATCAGGATTTAGATAAGCCTGAGCGATCCACCGTTGGGTTTGAATGATTTGTGGGCGTAGCTTTAATCCAGACTTGCGAGCCAAATAAAACTCTAAAAATTTCGCCAAAGTGAACGGACGTTCCCAACCAAACTGATTCTCCAACTCCACCAACAAAACTTCCCGTATGGCTGGCTCAACCTCATACAAACCCTCATCAACCGGACGGCAAAGAGGCGACAGCAGCAAATCCACCTCAGCTACCCAAGGAATCCCTTCCCCTTCCAAAAAATTCAGGTGAATTAAATTGACCAACTCTGGAGATAAAATTAAAGGCAAAGCTGCATGGCAAGCTAACTTTAAATGCCTCAGACCAAACCGCCGTTCAAACGCCAAAACTTCCCGCACCGCCAACTCAGTGGGCAGCCAATTTTCCCGCACCAAACTAGGAGAAGTAATAATCTCTTCCAGCGTCTTACTCATTGAGTCCCACTCCTGCCGGAAAAGGATGTCCCCGCAAAATATTCACCGCATCCTCCAACCCCTCTCTTTCCAAGGGAAACATCGGCACCATGTTGGCAATATCTTCAGCAGTTGTCGTCAGCCAGCGATTTTGAGGCATAGGATTGAGCCAAGCGTAGAGGTAAGTGTAGGTGCTGAGGGTTTGGAGGAAAGTTTTAGTATCCGTCACCCGCATACCATCATAGTAACCACGCGCTGCCCCCCCATCGCTGATAATTAGCACACTATTTCCCTTGGCCTTCTCCTGCAAAACCTCCTCCAAAGGCCAAGCATTAGTCAAAGTAGAGCACTGGTAGAGAAACTGTTCGGGACAGTCATGGAAGTAATAGCAGTCAATTTTTCCCAGCAACCCTCCCCGTGAAATACTTTCGATAGCTGCCTCAATTAGCGGGACGAAGGGAACCATCGAACCCTGCTGGTCCATCAAAACCAACAAACGGGCGAGATTGCGGCGGCGGGGCTGCAATACTGGGCGCAACAACAGGCCAGTGCGACAGATGCTGTCAATCGTACCTTCAACATCCAATTCTTCGGGAACGCCCACTCGCTGGGGGCGGCGCAGTTGCCGCCACACTCCCGCCATATCCCGCCGATTCAGGGGCAATCGGGGCGTTAATTGGTAGTAATGGGGACTTTCAGTAAAATCAGTCTTCAAGACAAAGGACTGCTTGACCGCACTAGCAGGTAGTATTACTTTTTCCGGCTGCGGTTGCTGCACTTCCTGCGGTTGGAGTTGAGGCTGCGGTTCAGGGGAACTGGGGGGAGGCTGAGGGGCTGTGGTTGTCGGTTCGGGAGTTGTCGGTGGCGGCCCGATGCTGGTGGGAGTTCGGGGAATCGGCGTGGTAATAATTTTTAGGTGAGGTTCGACTAATTCGGCAAAGGCAGTATCGAATAATTCTTGGTCTTCCCGCGATTTCGCCCAGAATAAGCGCAACAGTTCCTTAAAACGGTCATTATCTTCTAATCCCATCCCCCCGCGAATGGTTTCAATGGCTTCTAGATAATCCGATACTCCCAACGGGATACCATTGCGGCGCAACCGCTCGAAGACTTGAAAGAGTGAGGTATCTAACTTGGCCATTCTGCACCCTGAGTTTGCGGCGAAATTAGTTCTATCTTATTCTCGATCTTATTAATGACATACTCAAAAAAAGATCTATCTTTTTCATCATAACTAGAGTCAGTTTTACTGAGCAACTCCAAAAAATCAAATAATCCTAGTCTTGTTGAAGAATTAGTTTGAGAATGAACCTTTGTAAGTTGAGCCAAAATACTAATAGAAAACTGATTCAAAGGTTTATCTAATTGAACTAGATTACTAGCATTTTCTAGCCCACAAAGGCTAAGGAAATTTTTGCGCTCCTCGGCAGTTTGAAGAAGTTCACTTCTGGTTAAAATTTGCTTTAGAATTACAATTTCATCAGCATCAAGAAATTTGGCTAAATTCGAGTAATTCTCATGGCTATCTGTAAACTCATTATTGATGAGTTGTTCTTTAGCTCTAGTGATTGAAGAAATTACTGGTTTCTTTCTAATTGCCTCAAAAATAGTTCTAACGATAAATTTTATCTGGCTTTGTTGAGAATCTTGCTCTAAGGGAATGTATTCGGTATTTCCTGAATTATCCCAAAAGAAAAGACCGGGCAATTGGGAATACTCAATAAATCTAGTTCTTTTTAAGACATTTAGGTTTTCTATATAATCATAAGCATCCTCTAAATTATGAAACTGCCCCAAGCTAGGATAAATATCACAATACTCTCCAGAGAGAGTATCTAATGCTCCCCAATTATGCAAAATGTAATTTTCGATATTATCATCTTCTGATGTGTACAAAAAAATCCCATGCAGAGGGACTTCTCTATATCTTTCAAATACGTCACGCCCTTGCCTATTATGATTTTTGAGGCTTGCTCCCATTGTTTTAAATTTTTGAAACAGACGATTAGAACGTATTTCAATTAAGTTAAGCTTGTTTCTTGCAAAAGCATATCCTTCCCAATCTTCACGACCTCTAAAAAGGAAATCAAAGCCATCCAGCCACTTGTTTGTCAGTCGCTGATTATTTTTTAACTTTCCACCTTCAAATTCATTGACCAACTCTAACAATTCATTGTCGTTGAGATGGCGTAAAGAAGTTAGATGTGGATAACGTTTTTCTAGCCAATCTAGAAAGTTAAGCATAGTATAGCCACGAATTGGATTCATAGTATTCCTTCTTCAGGGACTCTGGTTAATCAGTCTTGCTACTATTATCTCTATCTTAGTCATTCTGCGCCCTCAGTTGATTGAGCGCATCCAAATCGCTTTGGGTTTTCACCAGGGTTTCTAATCGGGGTAAATTCACCGGATGGGTGCTTGCCAATTCTTTGGCTGTCAGTTGTTTTACCCGTTCCTGTTCCTCCAATACTGCCACCCAATCCAAAAATTCGCTCGTCCCCGGTATTTTGCGCCAACTCCTCAACTGTCGAAGTTCCCAAAATTTCTTGACAGCAGCTTCAAATAGGGGCGTAAGCTGGGGTTGGAAGTGACTTTGGAGGATATTCCTCAGCGTCGCTTGTTCTGGAAACTCGATGTAGTAATACAAACAACGGCGCAAAAACGGTTTGGGCAGTTCCTTCTCGCGATTGCTGGTGACGATAATCAGGGGCAAAAATGGCCGCCTTTCCTTCCTCATCTTGCCTTTGAGAGCATCAAAGCGCATCTGAGGTACTTCTTTTACCTGAAATTGCAACCGATCTAACTCCAGCAGCAAGTCATTAGGAAAATCGATGTCCGCCTTGTCAATCTCATCAATCAGCACCACCGAGGGGATGTCCTTTTCTGACTGTTCAATCGCCCTTCCCAACTCTCCTAGAGTAACGTACTTTTGCCGCAAGGGAAATTGATTCAGTGAGGGGGATGGCTGGCGATCGCTACTTTTGACTTTCTGTTGCTTACTAAGCTCAGGTTCCGCTCGATTTTCCCATACTTTTTGCTCCTGAATGTCGTACAGCCGCCCCAAGGCATCATAGTCGTAGAGCAAATCCTGCGCCCGACTGGTGGAACGGATGTAGCAGGAATGGAGAGGATAACCTAGTTCATAAGCCACTGCATAGGCGAGTCGCGTCTTGCCACAGCCAGCGTCTCCTTCCAGCAACAGGGGACGGCGCAAATAAAGGGCAGTATTGACGGCATTGGTTAGGGTTTGGGAGGCAACGTAAGGTTCAGGTTCCCGCCAAGCATCAGTAAGCGGTTGGTAGGGACATTTGCCCTCACCCGTGTATTGTCGTTTTTCAAGGTCATCCATACAGTTTAGAACTACCTTGTAGTTCGCGGACGATTTGGTTCATTTCCTGGTAAGTTCCTATTAAATTACCATATTGGCTTTCCAATCGCTTTAGGTAGTTTTCAATTCCCTTCTCCTCAATTCCTAAAATTTGGAGTTGACCGCGAAACCAAGGCAAGAGGTCATCAGGCTCGAACCGTTTGGGAGTTGGTAAAGCAGGAAATCCCGTCAGGATCCGTTTTCCCTGAAGATTTGCCCAAAGAATCACGAAACAACGGCTCTTTCCTGTTAAGTAAGGATCAATAGAGGAATGGGTATCTGTCCAAAAATCTTGGGACAGGGACTTGATAATTTTGGGAGGAATGTCATAATTCCAAATGATCAGCACAAGGTCAGAATTATATTGAATTTTAAATAAATCAGTAAAACATTCAAGTTGATGTTTTTCCAAAAACTTACTTTTAATGTCGGCAGAAGTGGCTATACTATCTCGGTAGAGGCTGATTTCTAATCGTTCATTCTTCCGTCCAGTTTTCTGTTTCAATTCTCGCCGTATGCGTTCGATAATATATTGCTCTAGAATCACAAATTCACCCGCAACAGCAAAGACAAAAGCGCCTTCATATCCCACTTGTTGTCTAAAGTCTCCTATCATTTTGTCTAGATTATAGTTGATAATTAAACCTCTGTCAATTTTGATGCTTTGTTGTACTGAAGTAGTTGATTCTTCGCGTCCTTGAGTGAGTAGGCTAGAGATTTGGCTTCCTTGTGGTTTCTGAGTGCTGGCTTTCTGCTGTTGTTCCCATTTGGTAATGACATAGTTGATGAAATTTTTGTCGTCATTGGATAAGTTTAAATCGATTTGGCTGATATATTCTAATAAAACGACCAATCCTAATCTTTGTGAACTATCAACAGTAATGTAAACTTCTGAGAGTTTTTGGCACAGGATAATTACAAATTGAAAGGGAGGTTTATCTAACGGAATTAGACTACAGTATTTGCCTAGTCCGCAGTTGGTGAACAAGGCGCGGCGAAAGTCCTCATCAACGGTTTGCAGGACTGCATTACTGATGAGAAGTTTCTGAAGTTGGTTACTTTCTTTGTAGGTTAAAAATTTCACTTTTCGTTATTAGATTTGATTATGAAACGCCTTTTAATTAGCCTCACCAATTAGGGTAAATGCCGTCCAGTTTTTTGGTTCAGGGTATTGAGATTTTGTTGTTTGCATTGCTTTTCGGAGAGCCTTGGCTTTATCTGAATTATTCTCGTGATATTTTTCATAAAACTTATCCATTAATAATGGCGTAGCATTTTCATCTGGTACTTGCCATAAGGAGACAATAATACTAGGAACCCCAGCAGCCATCCAGGAACGGGATAAACCAATAACTCCATCCCCAGAAATTTTTCCTTGCCCTGTATCACAAGCACTCAAAACAACTAATTCTGCATTAATTTGGTAGCCTAAGTTTAGAATTTTTTCTGCCGTTAAAAGTCCATCGTATTCATTGCTAGGAGCTAGTGCAATCGCCCCTTGTAAAGGATTTCGGTCATCAAACTTGCCATGAGTAGCCAGATGAATCAACCGTGCTTGAGATAATTTCTGTCTAATGTTTTTCTCAGTTGCTTCTTGACCAATAATCGCCTGAGTTTTTAGCCGTTTGGCAACAGCTTTTGCTTCCTCTTCTGACCCCTTAATCGGTTTAAAGTCTCCGGGCATCGGACTAGGATTGCCCACCACAAGAACTTCTTGTGCCTTTCCTGGAACTTGCTGTCGTCGCTTATGAGTTGACTCCAAAACTTGAATTGCGGGAGATGTAAGGATAGTGTATTTGTCTATTAGATATTGCCCCTGCTGGTCTTGGAGCGCAGGAAACGGCAAGAGAAACAGTTCTTGGTGAGGAATGAAGATAATATGGGCTTCTGGGTTGGTAGGCAACAATTGAGCAATAGGCTTTATTAGGATCTCGTGAAGTTTTTGTAATCTGATGTTGATGGGAGAGGAAGCTCTTTCTAATTCACTAACTAGAAATTCACGAACCGGCGGATTTGCATTTGGCTTCTTATCAACAATTCTAACTGCGACGGAATTGCGTTCAGAATAGACGCTAACCACTTCTCGTAGATAATAAGGAGGATCTGTCTTGAGTCTAACTAAATCACCTGGTTTAAACTCTGGCTCAACAGTGTTCCCACGAGCTTTTCCCCCTACACCCATGAATTCACGAGCTTCAGTTACAATTTGGTTGAGAGAATTACCTGAAAATTTTAAATCAACTGAGCGAAACTCAATTTTACCGTTAGGCTGAACGACCCAGATATAAAGTTCTGATTCTTGGGTTGATTCTTGGGTTTGCAGTTTGTTTGGCTCTATTAACTCATCCCCAACAATCCAATATTCGACCAGTGTAGCGTTTTGTTCCCTGGCAATTTGCTGGATTTGTTTGATTGTTGGTGGATTAGCTGTAATTGGGCGAGTTGATTTGGGAGATACCTGGGTTGCTAGTAGATCGGCAAATGCCCTGGCTCTGGCAATTTCTGATGCTAGTAAAGCTTCTTCTTTAGCGTCCAACTCTACTAGATACGTAATTAGTTTTTGAAGAAAGGGTTGTGCTTTATCTAACGCAACAATCTTATCTGCATCCTTGGTTAATCTTTGTCTCCAATTTTCTACATAATTTGCCAATACTGACCGAATAAGATTTGCTTGCTGTGGGGTAGGAAGAGATAAATATTTTGTCTGATTCATTGCCTGTCGGATTTCCACCGCATTTTCCAAACTGGTTATTAAATCTTCATAATCTTGAAGTTGAAAATGGCAATGAGTAAGATTTCTAATAAGATTTGCTTCGTCTATGAGGTAACCATAAATTGTAGAAATATAGGTTTTCGTATTGCTTCTTTCTTGTTGGTAAAGTGTTAATGCTTCTTCTAAAGGTTTCAAAGCCTGTTCGCATCTACCTTGAAGAACTAAATCTGCTCCTAAATCTTTTAGATACCATTTATCTTCGGCAAGTTCTGTCGCAATAGGGTTTCTATAAGATTCTTTTGTTCGTTCAGCGAGAAAGCTTTTCTTCTCAATTGGGCTGATTTCAGTTTCCAAAATACCTGTTAAAGTTCTACCACCAGAAACTGCTCGAAAAAATCCTTCCCCTTCTTCTTTATCTGAACCTTTCCAAGTAAAATTTAATCTGTTTTGTTGAACTATTCCTTCTATTGTTCCCCCACCATGCCCTGTATAAGTTCCATAAACTTTTTCTCCATCTTGTTGTAGAGTAACTTCTCCGAAAGCTGCCAAAGATTTTTCCTGCCAAACACCTTGAAAACTAGGAGGGAGAGTTTCTATTTCACCTGTAAAGTTTGCTTGATAAGTGCTAGACTGCCATGCTGAACTATTCCCTGTAGCTTTAATTGTTCCTGAAATTTGGTTATTTTGAATTTTAAAAATTAAAGCTCCTTCAATACCAGTAACTACTAAAGGAGAGTTGTTTGATTCGTTTACACGACTAGAGGGAAAAGCCCACCAAGTTAAATCGGGAAATATTCCCGAACTTGGACTTGATTTAAGCTGTAAAGAAACCTGATTGTTATTTACGGTTATTTGGCTTTTCACCGAGGATAAAACCTCTTCGGATATCCAAGAAAGGCTACCATTTCTGTCTCGTGCATCTGTTTCTAAAGTTACTACAAAAGGATTAGGGTTTTTCGTCGAATGATTTGGCTTAATTTTGAGAATTCCAGAAAGAGTTCCAAAAGATTTATCATCTGTTTCTCCTTGAAGAGAAATTTTAAAAACTGAGGGAACTTTTATCCCTTCGATTTCTGTTTTGGGTGGACTATAAGTAGCTTGAACGTTTCCCTGGGATAGTGTTTGAGAAATCCTCGCAATCTTTTGAGAATCCATCGCTGAGACAGTATATATTGCATCTAAAACTGCTTTGTCCCCTTCTAGAAAGATTGTGCCATCTACGGAGGTACTAGAACCTCCCCATTGACGCTCCCCTTGAAATTTCCAGATGTTGTCAACTTTTGAATAGGTACCAAATATCGGATATAAATCGTCGCTGACATTAGCCATTGGAGGGGGAGCAAAAACAAAGGTATTATCGTCAGAAAATATCCAATTTGCGCCTAAAAACATCACTTGTAGCTGTTCTGTTCCCCACCATGCTCCTTGAAGATTCTGAAATTGAGGCTCTTTTGTCCCTGTTAGCGATAGTGTTACTTTCGCTTTTGATAAGTCAGCCTTTATCGTTTTGGTTATCCCCTTTTGTCTAGCAGATGGTACTGGTAACAAACGAGATTGAAAAATCGGCAAACTCTGCTTTTTGATTGGTTTAGTAACAATATTGTTCTCATTTGTTGGATTGGGAGCAGTCGTTTCTGATTTTTTCGTTACTATCTCGCCTGTAAACTTAGCCCGATAGGTGCTGGATTGACCTTCATCTGAAATTCCCGAAGCATTGATTGTTCCAGAAATTTGATTTCCTTGAATCGAAAAAGTAAGTATTCCACTTTTAGCTACAACTCTCAAACGATTAGGTCGATTGGGAATTTCGGTTGAATCTATTTCTATTCTAGGTTGACCAAGCTCTTCATTTCTTTGATTAATTTCTTCATTAATCTGGTTCAGTTCTTCGTCTAACTTTCTAAGCTGATCTACTAGCGAACCCCGTGTAAACCAAGTGAAATCGCTACGGAATCCCTCACTAGGATTGACTTCCATGCGTACCTGACCGTTAGTAACGGTAATTTGGCTATAGTGTTCTTGCCTCTGCGGATGATCTGGTAAATAGGATTGCCAAAATAAACTGCCGATTGTCAGTTCTTCAGGACTCGCCGCATTCATGTAGAGTGATACTAGAAAGGGATTGGGATCTCCAGAAGAAGAAGGTTGAATTTCCAGAGTTCCAGAAAGAGTGCCAAAGGATTGACCATCTGTTTCTCCTTGGAGAGAAATGTTAAAGGTAGAAGGAACTCTTATCCCTTCTATTTCTTTCGTGGGTTGGCTGTTCATCGTATCTATATCTAATTGTTGCGCTATTTTTCGGGCTTGCTGATAAAGTTCATTGGCTTGGGGTTTGTTTCCCGCATCTTCATAGGCTCCAGCTAGATTATTTAAAATGCCATATTGTCCTGGAAGGTTGTTAAGTTCTCGCGCCATAACCAACGCTTGTTGATAAAGATTAATGGCATTTGGCAAATCTTTCGAGTATTTGTAAGCATTTGCTAAGTTATAGCTAAGTAAGAATTCCAGTTCTCGGTTGGCAATTTTTTGAGCAATAACTAAACCTTCCTGATAAGAAGCAATGGCTGGAGGATAGTTTTTCTGCCAATAGTAAGCGAGTCCTTGATTGTTCAAAGCTCTGGCTTCTAAATCGCGGTCTTGAATTTCTTTTGCTACTTTTAAAGTCTGTTGCGCGTAGTCAAGAGCTTTAGAATAGTCTTCTCGTAAATAGTAAAAATTACCGAGATTTTTTAGCACTTGTCCCTCTCCTCTGTGGTCTTGGATTTCTCGGTAAATAGTGAGAGCTTGCTGGAAAAGATTTAAGGTTGCATCGGCTTGATTAGTGTCCATTTTTTCCTGTAGTCTTTCAATCCCTTCCCTCAGCAATTGATCGGCTTCTGTTTTCCGAGCAGCAGGTGTTTGAGCTAAAACTGGTGACATGGAAAAGGACACTACATCATTAATCAAGAAAGGGATCTCCACTGCAATCAGGAAGGTGATAAGTGCGATGAGGCATAGTTTGAAGATTCGCATAGCTATTACTTTATCAACGAGCTTGACTTAAGATCACGCTACGGGAATCACTAAGCCTCGCCGATTAGCGTAATGTTGAATACAATGAGTATAACTTAACAATGTTAGATTTGATTAAGAGACGCGAACCGCTACGCGGTGGCGAAGCCTCCCGCCAGTAGATTGTTTAAGGCGAGAGCATTTTTCCTGAATTTTTGAGTATTTATACTTACTGCAAAAGTGGGATGCTCCCACTTTTGCATTCAATTTTGAGATTCGTCAAGATTATTTAGATGTACAACAGGAAACAATGGGTTCTGAGATTAATTCAGACAAGTTGATTTCCTGTTGACTTAATAAAGCTTCCCAATCAGCAGTAACCTTTTGATCATGAGGTTTATCTTGACGGAGTTCAGCTAATTCAGTTAAAGCTTCATACCACAGGCTATTAGCAGCATAGAAAACATATCTCTCTCTTGGTGTTGTTGCGGCTTTTAACTGATTAACTAAGTTAGCATCTAGACTAACTCTCTTGATCCAACTTTTGACAATTGGTTTGCTACCTGGGGCGTTGCTATTTCCACCATTACAGGTCACAGAGAAGTCTATCCTATATCTTTTGCCAATCTCTAATGCCTTTTTGGGCAGGCGAACACTAACAATCCCTGGCGTATTTGTAACTGAAAAAGTTACCTCATCAATCTTATTTTGCTGTTCATCCCACAGTACCAACTCTGCTGATTTGATGGCATTGGAACCATAAGGAATGTAAAACCAAAAAGTTGGAAATTCTGCTGCGGTTAATCCTAAATAATACTCAGGAACTAAGGCTGTAAGAGGTTTATCTACACTTGGACAATCATCACGGCCTGCTGTCGGTTTTCTACCGCTAGGCGCATCATCGACTGGCGGATTATATTTTAGTGGCACTCCGATTGGACTCGAGTTAGACGAGGCTTGCTTGAGAGTACCTGCTGTGGTTGACTCAGTTCGCAGTGGTAAGGAGTTGCTATTCATGCTATAACCTGTCAAAATAAGCAGAAAGAAAAGTTTTATTGATGAGTTAAGACATGTTATCCAAGTCATGATTAAAATCTGGTTATCTAATGTTATTGCTTATCCAAACTTACTAAGAAACAAAAGTACACCTCCACTTGTAATTATCAATGCCAAAAATGGTCGCACTAATGGAACCCAATAACCATATATCAGCAGCCCCCAACAGGATACTACTAAAATAATAATTGCAATACTGTCACTGAGCAATAACCAAGACCACTTTCCATAAAAAATCCAACCAATTAAGGCTCCTACTAAAATCCAACTCCAAATCCAGATGATTTCTCCCCATTTAGGTAAAAATGACAGAAGAGGACGATTAGCTAGAACTGCACTAATAATCTGACTAACCATTTGTGCTTGAAGTTCTACTGCTGGTATTTCTTTGTATGAATCTTCACTATAGGGTGTATAAGAGTCAAATCTATTATGAGCTTTAGAAGTATAGCCAATGATAATAATTTTGTTTTTAATCGCATCAGATACAACTTTTTCTTCTAACACCGATTCAAAAGTAACTCTTTGAGCAATTCTTTTTTCTTGGGTATAACGGTAGTTTAGTAATAATTGATATCCTCCTAAATCCTCATTTCCGTAAACACCTGTACTACTATTCAACGGTGTGGTGACAAATTCTAATACATTAGTCCACGTTAAGAGTTTTGATTTCCAGGTATTAGCAGTTAACTTTTTCAAGATCGTTTTATCTAATTTCGTGTAACCTTCTAGAGTTGTCTCAGGTTCAATTCCTTGGGTATTTAAATAATAAGCTGCTAGTTGAAAACTGAAAGATAATGGTGTTTGACAAGGAGATGTTGCTTCTGGTTTCATAAATAAAAGATGACGACGAACAACACCATCTGAATCTTCTATTACATCGCTAAAGCCTATGTACTCTTTAGGAACTCCTTGTGGTGGAGGATTCCCTGGGCTATTGGGGTCATTTCCTAATCGATGGTTGCAGGTATAAATTAGATTATGGCGATTCTTTAACTCTTGTTCGCGGAGGATGTTTACCCCAATAACTTTTGGCTGATATTGCTCTAGTTTTTCGATTAACTCAGTCAGTTTATCGTTTGATATTGGATAGCCATATTTTTGCAAGTCATTTTCTGTCGCTTCAACAATCAATAAACGCTGGTCTGGCTTTTCTGGTGGTCTTAGCCGCATTAACCCATCAATCGCTTTTAGCTCCCATTTTTGCAGCAGCCTTACGGGTAATATTGCTTCCAGTATTACTGCTAGAGGGACTACAACCAATAGAAGGACTGTAGTGAGGATATGCACCTTTTTTTTCGTAATCTGGCTCACTGACGAGCACCAAGTCAGTGAGCCGTCTGAGGGTTTGAAGGAGGTTCATTGGCTGCTTTATTAATGTAATCGCAGATATTAACTAATACCTGATTAAGTTCTGCTGGACTCAAGCTATCTAGTGGCTTAGAAATCTCGTGTGCTGCCTGATAAGCTTCAATTTCCGTTTCTTTATACATACAAGCACTTACGCATACCCAAATGATTTTCAGTCCTTCCTGTTCAGCAGCTTTCAGTAACGAAGGTAGTTCATGCTCTGCGATAAAGTCAGATGCTAGGAAATTCGGACTCACCATTAGTACAGCCACTTTTGCCGTTGCTAGAGCATTTTTAATTTCATCTCTCCACTTAGAACCAGCTTTGATTTGGGTATCATCCCAAACCGAAATTTTCCGATTCCGAGTAAGTGGCTTGAGCATAGTTTGGAGTCTTTCCAACCATTCTTGATCTTGGTAACTGTAACTAATAAAAACTTGGTCGTGCTGTTTTGAGGTGTCAGTATTAGATTTTTGTGGGTTCATATTAAATTCTTGCTGCTCAAAGGTTACATGGCTTGATATCGGAGGCGAATTCTCCCACTTATCAATAAGATTGAGAATAAATTGGCGATCGCTGTCAGATAAACTGGAGTCGATCTGGCTAAGGAACTCCAAAAAAATGACTAATCCTAGTTTGTCAGCAATATAAACTGTTGAGAGCGTAGCCAACAGACTAACCGCAAACTTATCTAAAGATTTATCTATCTGAACTAAACTAGAATATTTTTCTAGACCACATAATTTTAAGAAGTTACTGCGGTCATCAGGAGTTAGAAGTTGTGAACTCCTAGTTAAAATTCGCTGAAGTTGGATTTTTTCGTTGTCATTTAAAAATTCCATCGATCACTCTCCCAAGCCAACCATAAGTCGTTTCAATTCTTCCAAAATAGCAAGAATTCGCATCCTACTCATTTTAGCCTCAACTATCCGCCCCAAACGAGACATTGGAGGACTGAGGCAGTTGAGTCCTTCCACTTCCCCTCCATCTTGGCATTCACCCCCAGCAAAAGTCACTATCTGATGACATACAGCGATCGCTCTTACTTAGTCTTACCTGCTTGCTGCTTTTCTAAATGCCTCTCTCCTACTCGATTCTCCCACTTCTGAGCAAACGCCTCTGACATCTCATACAACTTTCTCGCTTGGTCTTCAAAGCTTTTGCCAAGTTCAATCAGTTCAGTCAGCGTTTTTTCATCCGGTAGTTCTTTCATTGCAAATCCTCCAAGCGTCTAATAATGTTTCTACCTCTTATCTTAGTCTCCAATGTCTCGCCCAACAAGGTTGCTAAATCTTCTCCAGCCTCCTGAATGACTTCTGGCGAAATATTTTCTGCCGAAACCTGTCCTACTGTAGTCTGGATGCGCCTTCTGGAATTGTCTACGAAGAACATAGCTGTATTGAAATAGGCAAATAATTGAATTAATAAAGCGTTGTTGGGGAAAAGTAACATAATCTGTCTGAGTTGAGTTAATCCCTCCCTAGCCTCCTGTTCAGTTAGCTCTAGTTCCTGATTCAGTTGCTCAACAAGAGCAGTAATTTCTGATGGAATAGACATTTATCCAATATTCATAATAATCATTAGGAATATAAATAATTAATTATATCACCCTTTCACTTAAATAACCTTTCTAACCCTGCCAATTCCGCCTCCGTCTCTGCATCCACAGTTGGTAAAGGTCGCTGCATAATCGAATAAAGAGAGCGCTTTCCCTCCGTTACCCCTTGCAAGCCAATTTCCCGCAAATAATCCTCAACCTTCAGCACCATCGCACGGCGGTCAGATTTGGTCACATCAGCACTACGATAAATAGCTGCTCTAATCGCAGGCAATAGGGTCTTTTTTACCTCCTGATATTCTCCTTTAAAAACTGCATCTTGAGTCTGATTAACTAACTCTTTAATACTTTGCAATGACTCCCAATCCTGCGCAGTACGCATCTCAATCCGAAAGAGCATATAACTATAGCCTTCTAGGGACTTGCCATCCTTAACAAACACCTTCGTCTGTCCTGGCGAACCCACCTTCAAACTGTCGTTAACTACGCAAAGCGTACTCCCATTAAGTTGATTTTCCTCCGCTAAAATTGCCACAAAATACCCCGCTCTCAGATCATTGTTTCCCCCTCCCCCTTTTTCCGAAAAAGTTTGTTGATACCCCAATTCTAACTGACTATTCCCAATACCGATTAAGTCTTCAATCCCGCGATAAACGGGTTCTGCAATCTTTAACACCGATGAAAATTCTGGCACAGGCAATAACGCAGAAAACCGCCCCATCGTCTTGATAAACTTGCCAATGGGTTCACTCGCTGCCAAAGTAAACAAACCCGCCTGCAACTCCACTAAACCCTCATTGAAGGGAAACAGAGGAGTCAGGGGATAGTTACACTGAATCACCCTATCCAGGTTATCGGCTGCTAATTCCCGTAAATATCCCGGTTCAGCCAGATAGGGGACTGTAACGGGTTTGCCGCCGTAATTGAAGCGAATAGCAGCATGAACCACTGGATAACGCTGTTTAAACCAATCCACATCTCTTGCTAGGCGCATCTCCACCAACCAAAGGCGACAGTAAGCTTTTCCAGCTTTAATTCCCGTCCCATCATAAGCCACATCCACCCGATAATCTGGCAGGAAAAGTGCCTGATATTTCTTCGAGTCACGCCGGAACATTTCTGCAAAATCTTGCCACAAACTCATAAGCGCATTCCTTACCACGATTAAGATAGGTGAGATTCAATTTGAGTCCAGAAGCTACGCAGGGGAAGCCCTGATGTCGTTCCTGGGACGAGAGTTCGCCCCAAGATTCCTGGATGTCCGCGATGAATCGCCACCAATTTCCAGTCCCGATTGAAGATGGGCGCACCAGAGGAACCTTCGTCGGTACTAATATTGTGGTCGATGTAATCTTCTCCCACTTGCACTACGTGTCCCAATTCGGAAACCACAACGTGCTGTACTTGGGGATGGTGGATCAAGCAAATTTCCTGTCCACTATCTAATATAGCATCAGTCGAGATCGCCGTCTGTTGTTTCGGTTCGCCTTTAACGGGGATTAAGGCATAATCTTCTCGACTGGAACGATTTGCACAATTGAGATCCAGTTCAAAGACATCGGAATCTAAAGCGTAACTGTTAGGAGTGGAATTGAAGCGAACCCAAGCTTGTTGCGCCCGACTTTTAGTAAAAATGTGGTCACAGGTGAGTAATATTTTCTTGCCAATTAATACAGAAGTACCAATACCTGTCCCTTTCGGTGATTCGATTCTACCAACCGTACTGCGAGCAGTTAAAGCTTTGAGGTTTTCTTCTCCCCTTTCTACTAATCTGGTAAATAAAGCCACATCTTTATCTGCTAGTTGATAAATTGGCGCTAACTCGCACAGGTGTTTGAGAAAGCGCACCATTGGATGATAGTCTAATCTTTGATTGGAGACGCAATAGGTTTTAAACGCTGCGACTAATGCCTGAGCAAATATATTAGGTTTAGTGTCCTGTCTCAGGTTGCTGATAAATGCCATATCGATACCAGCATTTTCTAGAACTTCTTGGCGATCACTGGCAACATTTACCCTAATAGCAAATAGATTGAGAGCTAAAATCAGGGATGTAACTTCCGTTTGCAGTAAGAAACTTTCTGGATTCATAATAAATTTTTGGGATGAGTTTGAATTAGCTTGAGAACCTAGGGTGAGAGAATCTCAAAAGCTATTGACAATTGGCCAATTTTGTAATCCGCATGGGCATTTCAGGTTATACCAGTCAATCAGAATAGTCACGAAATCGACCCATTTGGCTAATTTTTGCTTAACAATTGAGATGGCCAATTCTCCTCAAATATACCTGAATCGTCCTCTGGGTAAGCGACTCACATAAAGTTCATTTTGTCAAGAATTGTTAAGATACGTTTACACTGCTTGAGAGCCAAGGCTAAGATTCGACTGGTTTTGATTATATTTGCTTGTGTTTTGAATTACTTTTTGTCGTTTTTGTGTTTTGTATTTTTCTATTTGTTCGATAGGTAGAGATAAGGTTTCCTCAATTTCTTGTCTAATATAATTACTAACGTTACGGACACTGGTTAAACACTCCCAGATCCCAGAGGGAGCATCTCATTTATGCAAGTGAGTAATTATACTTATTCCTAAAACTGTTTTCTAGCAAGGCTTTCAAAATAGCTTGACATAAAAACCTGATTTAGGGGTTGCAAAGGTGAGATGCTCCCGCTCCCAGAGTAATTGATTGACATTATAACCCACATTCCGCACCCTAAAGTGCCGGCTCTTCTGTTTCTCAGCAATTCTCAGTTTTAGACACAGCAAACCTTTTAGGGATTTAAAGAACATTTTAAAGTGGGATTTTTGGGGCAACTTTGGGTGTACTATCACGTCAGAAACCCGAAAACTCGTGAAATGAAATTCGCCATCCCATTGAATTTTACCCCGTATTATGGGAACTAACTCCCAAAAGCCTTGCTACAGGGCAAATTTAGAATTGCTGTCTGTTTCTTCAGTTTGTGTTGTACAATGGACTGGGGTTATAAGAGATGAAACCCTTATAGAGAAAGACGTTTGGCGATTTTTATCAAGTATTTTGTCTAGAGCGAACTAATCAATTAAATCTTTTGCCAGATAAGGATTTAGCCGATTTCTGCCCCCTGATCGAATCATACCAAGTAACTAAGAACCGTTAAGAAGGCATAATAAAAATAATGAGAAACGAATAATGGATACTAAAACTAATAAGAATATTGCTCCTAAAATTCGCAAATTGGTTGAGACAGCGAGGGAACTATACCAAACCAAATATGCCCTCAATGTCACAAGGCTCACCAGTCTCAAAAGTCTTTGCCAAGAAAAGGAAGCTGCCGCTAATTTTGCGCTGTACCTAGCTAAATTGGTAGTCAAACAGATGGAATCTAATCAAACTACCAGGTCTTTTCTTGGAGAAGAAGCTTGGACAGAACACTGCCAACTAATTAACCATACTGTTGAAAAAATGGAAGATTACCTAGAATATCCAACTCCAGATAAACGGCAGGATTTGCATAAATTGTTAACCCAACTAGAACAAATTCAAGGTTGGGAAAGACACATAAGATTTGGAACACAAATTCGTGTCATCAATAACAAATATGCCTTAATAATTGAAGATGCCCTGCGCTGTATGACAAGTTCAGATTATCCTTATTGGAGTTACCAAATGGCGAGAGATTATGCTGAACGCTATAACTCAAGCTGTGGCAGTGGACTAACTTCTGAATCCGCTCCTTTAGTCGCAGAAATTGCTGAGTTTTGGTGTCAATATTATTTTGGCAAAACTCTCACAGAGAAATTCCCTGATAAAAGTTGACATCAAAATAGAATAAAATTTAATAATTTTTATCTCCATACTGTTCAGGAGGTTGCCCTACTAATTCAGTAGGATAAGCTCTTGATTTTCTTCATTTAGAGGGGCTACATTTTCCCAGACCATCTCAAATTTCCATTCTTCGATTAAATCATAAATAAAAATTAACTGACTTCTCGATGATAAGGATAAATCTCCTAATTTCTAACTATCATTGTAAGGAGGAATTTCGGTGAAAGGATGGAAAATTTATGTCGTGCAACGGGAGTGTCAAATCAACGAGGTACAGAGGTTTTTGGGATAGGTAAGTCATCTGCACTCCCGATGACAAAGCCCCTCAAAATAACGATTTGTAATTAGTTGAATTATATACCAATTTTCAATCGTCGTGACTAACATCTAAACAGAATATTGACCTTGATTAAAGTTGGCCGTTCTCGATACTTTCTTACGTTTCTGTTAATCTTTCGTCATCGATCGCTGCCTAACGATAAGGTCTTATCCACTGTCCGAGTGATTCTCCCCTCACTTAACGAACCAAGCTGCCGTATCAACAAAAACCTTCGTCACTTGAAATGCCCATGCTGCTCACAAAATTGGCTAATTGTCAATAGCGTTTTGGGTGCGCTTACCCTTAGGTAGGGATAATTACATGGTTTGAACGGAATAAAATTTTAATTTTTCCTCAATCTTTCTGACAATTCGGAGCGCTGTGACTCCCGAAATCTTCAATTATTCTATTAAGTGCTATAATTCTATTGATGAAACAATTTTTGCTGGTAGCTAGTTAAGCTTAGAAGGAGTTGATATTATGTTAGTTAAAGGAATTAAAAAAGGCAAAACTATTGAGTTATTAGAGGAAGTTGATTTTCCTGATAATGAAGAGTTATTAGTGGAAATTAGAGAGGTTAATGATTTTTGGTCAGCCTTGCAAGATTTTAGACAAAGAGTAGATTTGGCAAGTATTGATGATGATAGTTTTGATAATTTACACGACAAGTCAACGGGGAGAAATGTTCGTTTATGACTCTCAAATATTTGCTAGATACTAATATTTTGTCAGAGGCTAAACGACCTCACCCGAATCAGAAGGTCATGACGAAGCTAAGATTATCTAAACGGGAAATAGCCACAGCTACTCTGGTAATCCATGAGCTATTATTTGGTTGTTTTCGACTTCCTCTGTCTAAAAAACGCCAAGACTTAGAGGATTATGTAAATAACGTTATTTTAGCCAATCTACCTTTATTCGATTATGACTTAAAATCAGCCCAATATCACGCACGGGAAAGGTCAAGATTGTCTAAATTCGGTAAGAGTCCTGCTTTTGTCGATGGTCAGATAGCGTCTATTGCTTTTACCAACAATTTGACTTTAGTTACCAATAATGTTGATGATTTTCAAGATTTAGAAGGTTTAGTGATTGAAAATTGGTTTCTCTAATCTGTAATTGTTCCGTGTTAATACTCGATAAATCATTTGCTCCCCCAGAAAGATGATCACTACGTCATCGATCGCTCTCTAAGGATCGGGTTATGTCCATAGTCGGTTTCAATTCTCCCCTCACTTAACGAATCGTTAAGTGAGAACCTCGAAAAATTCGTTAAGTGAGCAGCTCAAACCAAGTTAAGGTTCCGTTAGGGTGGGCTGTTCTCGATACTTTCTAACATTCGTTTGATAGCCCCATCGATGGTTGCCGTACCGACGCGATTTCGGTATCTTAGCAGCCGATCCCAAGTAGCCTGTTCTACCCTGACATACCACTCACAGCCGTTACCCGCCCTATAATTCAGCCCTTCTTTGACTTGAAATTTAGCGGCCACATCGATGGTTTTTGAGGAAAGGAAGTCCGAACCTAACATTTCTGGCGTTGCATAATAGAGATATGAATGGAGGAAATCAAAATGCAATGCCCTGAATGTAAATCTACCCATATCCGTAAAAATGGCATCAATAAACAAGGTAAACAAAATCATATTTATGTAACCTGTGGCCGTCAATTTATTGATAACTATGAAAAACAGAAAGGCTATGACGAAAAAACGAAGCGAGAATGCCTAACTGCCTATGTTAATGGGATGGGATTTAGAGGAATAGAAAGGCTAAAGGGAGTTCATCATACGACCGTAATTAATTGGGTAAAATCTGTGCTTGAATTTTGCCAGGGGTTCCTATGACCCAGAAACAATTCCTGAAGTAGGGGAACTGGATGAATTGGAAACCTTTGTTGGCTCAAAAAAAACAAAATCTGGGTGTGGACAGCCTTTGACCACTTTAAAAAAGGAATTTTAGGTTGGGTAATCGGAGACCATAGTAGCGAAACGTTTCGCCCATTATGGGAATTAGTTAAGTCTTGGGTATGCTATTTTTATGTGAGTGATGGATGGTCAGTTTATCCATGTTTTATAGCAGAGGGCGACCATATAATTAGTAAGACTTATATGACCAGAGTAGAGGGTGAGAACACACGTTTAAGACATTATCTAGCCCGATTGCATCGCCAAACACTCTGCTATTCTAAGTCTACAGAAATGTTAGGATACTCTATTCGTTTATTAATTCATTATCTGAAGTTTCAAGAAGTGCCTATTCCTTACTGATTCATAGCTTAATTCAGCAACACCGCAGGGATTTTACGGATTATAATTTATTAAAAGAAAAACTGGATTTCTATATCGGAAAACATTCAGATATAGAAATTATTAGCGGTACGGCGAGAGGAGCGGATCGATTGGGAGAAAGATACGCGGAAGAGAAAGGATTGACCCTAACAAGATTTTCCGCGGATTGGAAAAAGTACGGGAAGCGGGCTGGATATTTAAGAAATGAAGAAATGGCACAATACGCAACTCATGCCGTTATCTTTTGGGACGGGAAATCGAAAGGAACGGCTCACATGATCGAATTATGCAAGACATACGGAATAAATTATCGAGTAATCAAATTTTAGAAACGGAAAAAGAGGCTCATAAGAGTCTCTTTTTTACTTTCAAGATCACTGAGAAAACGAGGAAAAACTCATGACCATTCACCATTTACCCTTACTGACCAAAACGGCACAACACACGCTAATCCGAGAAATTCAAACCCTAGTGCTACCGGAATCGCCCCTATTCACACCCACCATGAAATCGGGAGCGAAATTTCACTATCAGATGACTTGCTGTGGAGAGACGGGCTGGATTAGCGATACCCTTGGATACCGCTACACTACCCTTCATCCCATCACTGGAAAACCCTGGGCATCCCTGACCCCCAGCCTCTTAACCCTGATAGACTACCTCAAATTACAGGGATATATCCCGGCTAATTATCAAGCTCAAACTTGCCTGATCAATAAATACCTACCGGGCAACAAATTAGGATTGCATCAGGATAATAGTGAACGGAATTTGACCGCGCCGATCATCTCGATTTCTTTAGGCGCATCGGGAATCTTTCAACTAGGCGGACTGAATCGCCACGATCCGATCGAGGAAATTACCCTACAGCCGGGAGATATTTTCATCATGGGAGAGGACGATCGACTCCGCTTTCACGGCTTTAAGGGCATTCTAAACGGCAAAAAACGGGTTAATTTAACCATCCGACAAGTTTATTGAAAATAACGGGCGATCATCTTGACGAATCGAGTCACGATCGCCTGTTCCATTTGATTTCTCACCGTATCGGCTCGTTCGTCGGGCGGGGGTTCCCACTTTTGTCCTCTATCCCCCGCCCGTTCCGCGAATGACCCCCACCTCTCCTCACTCGCGCCCACCCACCCACCCGAAACGGGAAAAAAGAAAACGAGACAAGAACAATAGCGACGCTAGGGGTGAAAATCTAGGGTTAAATTATCATGAATGAGCCAATAACCACGATTCCAACCTCTGACGTTGAAAATAAAGAAATTCTGAGCGAGTACGCCGATATTCGCTGGCAGATCGCCGCGTTCAACGCCAAGCTGAAGGAGATCGAACCGATGGCGATCGAACAGGCGATGTCCATCATCGACGACGGCGCGACCGCGAACGGTAAACGGGTGGTGTACCGCACCGATACCGTCGATATCGTTCTCCAACTGCGCTCTTGCAAACCGAAACCCGAAAATAACGCCGACCTCGAATCGCTGAAAGAATCGATCGAGATGGAAGCGGAGAAAGCGTGTCATCGGAACCGAAAGCAGATCGCCGATATAGAACGTAAAATCGTCGTTTTACAGTCCCGTCTCGCGATCTTGCAACAAACGGACGAGGGACGGGCGTATCAGGCCGAGTACGCGGAACGGGAACGACAACTCACCACTCTCGAACCGATTCTCAGTGTCAAGCTGAAGTAATCGAGCGGGCAAGCTCCTCGCTCGCACTGAAACCGCCCTTGATAGCCCGGTCGAGACACTAGGGGCTGTCATCAGTTAGCTCCAGATCCCTGACTGGGAGCAGGTTTCGACAGATTCGCTATTCAGCGAGGGAATGCCGAAAATCTTTGCTCAGAAAGGGTTTCAGATTTAACTGATGACACGCCCTAACAAATTAGGTCTTTTTCAGAAAGGCAAGCTGGTCTAAGGAAAGGTTGACTGTCGATCGGCCCAAAAAGGCCGATCGATCCAGCGATTTTCCGCGCGGTAGATGAAATCGAGATGGTTCCGATACGTCGCGCGGACAGTTTTCAATCGCTCCCCGTAGACATCGAGCGCGCTGAAATCGCCGGTCAGGGCGGCGTGAACGGCCTCTCCCGCTTTCATCCCCGTATAGAGAGCGTTAAAGATCCCTCGCGAGGAAATCGGATCGAAAGAGAGAGCCGCGTCTCCCGTCGCGAGCCATCGTGACCCGACGACCCGATCTAAATAACCGCCCCCGGCTTCCCTAAAATGAATCGGGACGGAATCCCTCTCGCGACATAGACAGTGACGGATGTATCGGGTGTTATCGAGCTCCGCGTCCCAACAGCCGGGATCTCGTCGGATACGGGTTATCTCTCGCTCGTCCGTGTGAAAAATGACCACGCGAGTTTGACCGGGCAACCTCGCGGTATACCACCAGCCATCCGGAACCGCCTCGATCGCCGTCCGGGTCTCGGTATCCTCATCGGACGCGACCAGCCAACGATAGGCCGCGAACAGGGGAATATCTCGATGTCGCGTGGCTCCCAGGCTTTGAGCGATACCGGCCGCGCGACCGGTAGCATCGATCAACCATTGACAGACCACCTCCCGCTCTTTGAGACGAACCCGCCAAGTCTCACCCGTCCCGGTCACGCTTTTCACCCGATCCTTCCACGAAACCGCTCCCGCCGACCGAGCGGCTGCCTGAAGCTCCCCGTCAAACCGGACTCGATCCAAATGCCAGCCCGAACCGTTGGGATCGTGGATGAAATCATTCACGACCGGCCGCTCGGCACCCCAGAGCGAAATATTTCCATAACAGGGTAGATGCGAACCCGATTCCAAAACGGTCAGCGCGTCCAAATTCTGTAAGATCGGCCGCGCCGCGCCGGGTAAGGATTCACCGACCTTGGGGAGATCCGGACGGCTATCGTCGATCAGGAGTACCCGTCGCCCGGCTCTGGCGAGAACGCGGGCGGCGACCGCTCCCGCCGGGCCTGCACCCGCTATCAAGACATCCCACATCGGCTTATCCGAACGTGATCCGTCGGAACTCTTCCCACTGCTCGATACTGTCCCAACCCGCTTGCTGGATAGCTTCGGGCAGTGTTGACGATTTCTCCGCGAGTTTCGCGGTCAATATCGCGCGCGTCTCTTCGAGCCGTTCGTCTGTCAGCGATTCCACGAATATCACCGGGGGGAAATCCGGATCGTTCTCTATCCCCGGCCGCGGTTCGATGATTCCCATCTTGCTGAACTCGCTGACCATCTGTAGCATTTGTTCCGGAGCGTTTCCCTTTAACGCCCGCAACCAGCTATCGCGCGTGTAATAGGCCGCTAGTCTCTGTTCTCGCGGTAAAGTCTTATCGATCACGATCTCGTAATTCTCTCGCGTGAGAACTTGGTTAGGGACACGGGCGGGCCAGAAGGTAGGAATATAGGGATCGTAGTCCAGATCGTAGCCCGAACGACAGAAAGCGGTATCTCCTTGCCAGGGCAGAGCCATCCATCGGGTTAGTCCGCCCGGCCCTTGGGACGAAAGCAGCCCGCCCACTTTGAGGGCGATTTCCGGGGTTAGTGTTTTTCCGTAGTCCGGTTCGGGGTCATCGGGCGGGCGGTGGCGTACTCGGAAGGGCGCGCTGTAGAGGGTACTGTGGCGCATCGGCCAAGTCACCTCGCAACCGGGATGAAAAGCGTCCGCTAGGCAAAAATGCAAGGCCGCCCGATCGAGCGTGGCGGGCTGTTCCGCGAGGGGGACTTTCTCGATACTGTCCGGTTCTTCGAGTTCCGGATTCCAATCGTTGACGAAATCGCCTTTCACCCATAACTCCAGCAAGTGCATCCGGGCCTTCGATAACGCCAGATTCGCTCGGGGTGAGTCCGCGGGCCCGCTACCGTAAGAATCGCCGTAGATCCACGGCCACGGGGAGCGATCGCCACTGGTCGTATTCGCCGGACGAAAGGTATTAAAGATAATCCGCCGTAATTCACCGTAGGGATCGTTGTTCGGCTCCGGCACGCGGGCTAGTTTGGCGATCGTTTCCGGGTTCGTGAAATCCATCGGGCCGCCCGTACCGAACTGCGTGGCGAATCCTTTGTTGACCCACTGCAAATTCGACAGACGCGACAGGACGGGCCAGATATCGCGGGTAAAAGAAGCTCGATCGGGTACGGGTAGCCAGCCACACTCGACGTAAGTATCGACGAGTAAGTCGTAAAGGGTACGCCAACCGATAATATCGGGCGCGTAGTTCGGCGGGCCGACGATTACCCAGCCTGGCTCGACGGGAATCTCCCGTCCGGCGATCTTGACCGATACCGTGACCGGCCCGTCGGAAATATCGTCGAACCAACCGTCCGCGTTGTTAAAGCTGTTGGGATTGTCGGGATTGTAGATCGGTTTTCCCTCGGGGGAACCGGAGTGACCATACCCTCCCAATACGATTAGATGTCCCTTGTCATCGGTTCGTAACTCGCCTAGGGGTACGGTAACTCCCATAAACTGACCGTTATCGAACCGATACGCCTCCCCCGCAGTATTTTTGCCTTTTATCGTCCGCGGACCGGGATCGATCGCCAGAGTCGAGCGATATTCCTTTTTCACGTCGGGATTGCGACGGGGAATCTCCAGACCTTCGGCTTCGGGAATATCGAGGGCGACTTGAAACTGATACCACTGGGCTTTGCGATTGGCCAGATGAACCGTCCACTCGATAGCGGCACTGTCGCTGTCGATTTCTCCCACCACTTCCCCGGCGGCATTGTAACCGTAAACTCGGAATCGGGCGGCCTGACGCTTGAGCGCGCCTCGCGCGTCCCGAAGCTCCTCCGCGGGAGGTCGGATGACTTCCGGCCCGATATAGTAACCATCTTCCTCGGTGCTATTGCCCACTCGCGCGACCCCGATCGCCGGATGGACGGCCGCTCGAACGATATAGCTATCCTTGCCCTCGGGCCACGCGGTACTCGGTCGAACTTCTTGCGGTTCCCCGACCGATTCCCCGTTGACATCGCGCCGGAGTTTCGCCGAAGCTTGATAGACGATTTTCCGAGCTTCCGCGATACTGCCGACGGGTCGATGCTCGGGCAGAACGCGCCACGGATTAAACGATAGGGTCTCCCCGTAGGCGGATTGGCCGCGGGCATCGATATCCTGTGCCGGCAGGATTAAGGTCGCGACGTGGAGGGGAGGGGAGTCCGTTTCGCTCCAGCGAACCGTGGCGCGGTCGATCGGCATGGTTTCCGGATCGATTTGCCACTGAACGAGAAATTTCAACCGGGCCTCACCCCCGCGCAGTCGTTGTGCCAGATCGACGCGGAGATAATCGGGATCGTCGTAATCGGGAGCCGGCCCCGGAGGAACGATTTCCGGCTCTAATTTATATTTACAGAAATCTCGTTCTCCCCAACAGAATGGCATAGCACTCCAGAGATCGGTTTCTAGAACCGAAGGTACGATCTTTTCCATTTCATCCAGAATCTCTCGCGTTCTAGGATGCTCGTTCAACCATTCGTTAGCAACGTCGGAACCGGTTAACGATGCCTTGGTAAACTCGCACATCTCGCGAGCGTTATCCACGAAGAAGACATCGATGTTTTGCAAGAGCAGATCCATCGTGGGAGCGTGTTCATCGGGCGGGAGATCTTTGATTCCCGGAACGTCAAACACTTTAATCCCGATACCCACGGTACTTTTTAGATCGGGGCGACCATCCGGTAGATCGCTCGCGTAACGTACCCAAACCGGGTAAGAGCGGGGTTCGCGAAAGAGACCGACCCTTGCCCGTTCGGGTAAGTGGGGAACGATTTCCAAACGTCCGTGAGCGATACCGTGCAAGCGCAGGAAAACCGGACGACGGGCCGGGCATTGTCCTCGCTCGATTCTTCCCCTCTGTACCATCTCGACGAACATGGTTTCCAAGCAACCGATCGGGTCGGATTGACAATCACAGGTGGGAGGGGTGCTGGTACTTCTCGGGACAGGGTTCGGGGGATAACGCATATTGAGACCTAGTATTTGTGTCCGTACAACTCAAGTAATTTCTACCTCGAAGTCGTCAGCTTCACGCTATCGAGTGGGTAGGAACGTTCGACAAATCTTCAAAACTCGGAGCGAACCGATCGAGCGTGGATACGAGCTGACAGAAAAGTTTGCATTTCTTACTTCACTCCGGTTCGTATCTCTGCCAAAACGCAAGGAAATCGGTAGATTTCCCGCTTCTGATTCGGAAGAAAAAAGGGTTTACCCGATCGATAGTAAGAGCTTTTCGCCGCTTGTTGTCGATCGAGGGGTCGCGAGTAACAGGATGTTACACTCGCACAAACCTATCCCAAAAGAATCGCGATGCCGATCGAGGGGGTCGCCCTCCGATACGAACAGGGTTAGGGAACAAAATGCTAGGCAACTCGCGATCTGTCAAGGGTGCGGAATTCTAAAAAACGGAAAGACTGAAACTTCATTTTAGATTAACTCGTGACTGGCTCGCTTGAACTTTACGTCGATCATTTTACCCGATTGGCAATTTAAAGGTTAATCGCATTATCGCTCAGATTGACCCGATCGTTGTCGTAGCCGCTTAAATAAAGAGGTTTTGATAACCAAATTAAAGCAGCTCTAAAGAGTTTTGAGTTAAAAGTTAAACTTCAAGTTTTCATTTAGGACGAATGTACTGGTTAACTAATTTTTTTGGGAAAATTAGTTAACCGAGCATTATAACATATAATTAATTTGCAAGAGTTCTACTGCATCTTCTACCTGATATTTGGTATTGTTTCCTGGTTTTCTGTCATCGGGTAAGTCATGTAATTCTTGAACTAAAAATTGTATTAATTCAGGAATTTCTAAAGTCACAGCCGAATTGCTGCGTCGCTATACCAGCCAATGACATCATATCGTAGGTCTTTGGGCGGGGTTGTGTTGGTGGTGAAGTCCCCATCATGAAAACCGAACACACTACGACAGTTAGGATAAAAACCAGCAAAGGCAATTTTTTCGTTGTCTAGGTTGTCAACTTTGGCGAAGGGTCTAATAGCAGACAATTCCTTAATATATTGGGAATTTGTTGGCCTTGAGCGCCATGCTCCCAATTCTAATTTACGCCCCAGAAAACGATAGGGTTGATACTCATTGGTAGCTGGATAATAGAGGATATTAATTGTATAGTCATTTCAATTAAGATTGAGAATATCAATCCCAGAGTTCATAAGGATTTTGTCGGTCTAGACTGTATCATACTTATCTGAAATGACTATATCTTCTGGTGTAGCACCTTCAGGATACAGATAATCACTTTCTACAACCCATTTTTTTTCTACTAGATTGCCCCGACGTCTTATAATTAACCAGCGATTAGGTACAAGGGGAAAGGTGATGCCTTGTTCTCCATCTCTCGCTATACCGTTAGTCAGCGCATCCGGCAAAGACCAGTGTAGGTGAATGCCTGCTTTTAAGGTCAATTGGGGTTGTGTAAAGGGAACCGTTAATACGGTTTCGCTAATATAAGCCCTACCGCGATTTACTAATTGGCTATTTTTATAGTAGGGGAGCTTACTATAATCAGTCATTTCCTCCAGTACATTTGTCTTGGTGGGGAGGTAGAGGGCATCAAGGTAAACTGGGACTAGAAGTGTGGTCATAACTATAGTATGTAGGGATGAATGAAGCAGAAACCTAAATCGTCAGTTTTGGGAATTTTCGCTGTTCCACTGGAGAGAGGTTGGCAAATGCGCCCAACTCACTTGCAGAAGCTTTAAGATTCGTTTTTTTCTTTACTTTGTTGAATAGTACGCATACTTGATTTATTTTTCAACACTTTTGGTATTCTTTTTTGTAAATTTTTATCATTTTTTTTGTTATTTTTTGTTATTTTTTGTTACGATATCGTTCTAACTTTTAGGATTAAGGTAACAAGAAACAGAGTAAAGTCAATATTTACAGGAAGTTCTAACAAGCCAAAATCTAATCAGGATTTGAGGATTTTCAGTCTCAATCCAAAATCTAAAATCCAAAATCGAAAAACATTTCAAGTTTGTCGATGCTTTAAATTCTGCTGCTAGAAAAGCATCTGCTGAATGAGCAAACAGGCGCTCATGAAAAAGGGAGAATAATAATGATAATATCCACTAGAAACCCAATCATCGGCTATTTGGTAGCGGCATAAATCCAACCGATGCCCAAAATGCCGATGTCTGGTTAATATGTCCAATTTTGTTTCGTCTGTAGGGTGTAGGTTCCGTCGCGCACCTTGACCCGATGGGGGATCAGCTTCAGGTCTCGGAAGATATTAGCTTGGTGTTGTAGGGCCACCAGAGAGCGATCATCGATCGGGATAATGGCACGTTCAGAGGCCCTCTGTTCGAGATTGGTGATGATCGCCGGATCGATCTCGTGGTGAGCTGCCAAGCGTCTCGTCGCCTCTAACTCCTGTTGTTTCGCCCAGGCACCCGCCTCGTTCACCTCTTCTAAAATCACCTTCAGTACATCGGGATAATCCCGCACCAATTCGGGAACCGCATAATAATAGGTCGGCACTTCTAGAGAGGCGTTTTCCCCGAAGATGCTCTCCAAATCGGCCAAAGATCTTCCCGGATAGGTGCGCGTCTCCGTGGGGGAATAGGGAACCCAGACCACCCAAGCGTCGATCTCACCGCGACGAAAAAGCGCCAGTGCTTCCGGTTGGGTTGCATACACCGGTTCGATATCGCTTAATTCTAGATTCACTCTCATCAGGGCGCGGATGAGGACATAATGGGCGCTCGAACCTCGATCGAAGGCGATTCTTTTTCCTTTTAAATCCGCCAAAGTCTCTATTGGCGAATCCTCTGGCACGAGAATCGCCTGACCTTTCGGGGCCGTATATTTTTCCTTGGCTACCCGGACGAAGACGTGTTCGGCCGCTTGGGAGAAAATACTCGCCGTACCGCCACCACCGCAGAAGTCGATCGTTCCGTTGCTCAAGGCCTCGATCAGAGAGGAAGCGGCCAGAAAACTCGTCCACGTTACCGTCACCCCAAAGGGTTTTAAGCGTCTTTCCAGAAAGGCCTGGGCGCGGAGAACTTCCAGATTAGTCATGCCCTCGGGATAGCCGATCTTGAGAGTTCCTAACCGCCGCGCTTGTTTGGCGAGGGGAGTGATATCGGAGGGGGTCGAGCGCTTGAACCAGCGATCGATCGCGATACAGAAGAGAATTCCAGCGATAAATAATCCCACGGTTTCCAATAGCCGGGGAGTCGTATTTCGGGGGAATTTAAAGCTATCGACGAGGTTCAGAATCAGGTTATCGGATCGAGAATTTTGACCGACGGCGATCTCGCGTAGCGAGCGCTTTGCGTTCGTGTCGGAAAATCCAGCCAGGAGAAAGCTCCCCACCAGACTGGTCAAAAAAAGCAGCGCGGGAAGAACTCCCCGGCAATTTCGCCACGGTTTCCAGAGACACTTGATCGAACGGTGGAGCATGGGATTTCTCGCAGAAAACAAGATTTATTATCGGGAAAGGAGACAAGAGAGAAGGGTTTCCCAACTCGATCCCTTCGACTTGGCTCAGGGCAAGCGGGAGAGGCTCCATTAGTTTTATCTACATACTATAGAAATCCACGACTCCTCGATTGTGTAGCAAAGTACATTTATAAATGTATTGAAAATGATATAGTTTCAAAATGAAATTGCGCCCGCATTTGAGAGATCGAGGTAGTATGGATGGATTGGTTGATCGAAATCGTCAAAATCGCGGTGGCCACCGGCATAGCCACCACCTTCGACGACAATATTTATCTAACCGGCTTCTTTAGCGAGGTAAATCGTACCTTTCGCCCGGTTCACGTTGTCGTCGGCGAGCTAGTCGGGTTTACGGCCTTAGTATCGGTGAGCTTGCTGGGGTTTCTCCTCGGCCTAATCATCCCACCGATTTATATCGGTCTTCTCGGAATCTTGCCAATCCTCATCGGTGTGAGAAATTTACTGACGTTAAATCGCGATAACGAGAGGGAAACCACAGATCGCAAGGTTAATTTGCGAAGAAACGCCCAATTTCACGGATTCGCCTCCCGCAGACTATCCCTCGGTCAAGTCTTCAGCGATCGCCAAACCTATAAAGTTTCCGCAGTCACGATATCCAATGGCGGCAATAATCTCGGTATCTATATTCCCCTATTCGCCAATAGTACCGTGGCGCAGTTAGCCGTAATCATCCCGATCTGCTATCTAATCGTTTGTACTTGGTTATTTCTCTCCTATAATCTAACCCGCCAACCGGGGATCGCGGTTGTCCTCAGCCGTTATGCGAGTAAGCTTTTCCCCTTTGTGCTGATGTGGTTGGGCCTACGGATTATTCTCGATAACGGCTCCTATCGCCTGTTGATTCCCATCGGCTAAATTAGACCCCCCGTAAACGCCAATCTCCAGATCCCACGGGAGTCAAAATTCAGGAAGAGAGAATAAAAAATTAGTTGGTTTAGAGCAACCTTATCGAGAAAATCCCGATGAATGTATCACTGTTGCCAATTCGATCGCTGTTTCGTCGCTTTCGTTCCTTATCGGGGAGGAGCTTCCTTTCCTTCCTGTTAGTGGGACTGTTGGCAAGTCTTGCCCTCGCCTCCTGCGGGGGGATCGGCTCGAAACCAGAGGTGAAATTAAATCTCGTTTCCTTTTCGGTCACGAAAGCCGCTCACGACCAGATTATCCCGAAATTCGTCGAGAAATGGCAAAAAGAGCGGAACCAAAAAGTCATTTTCGAGCGCAGTTACGGCGGCTCCCTGGCCCAGGCCGATGACGTGATTGCTGGGAAACAAGAGGCGGACGTGGTACATCTCGCCCTACCTCTAGACGTGACGCGCATCGCCGACGCGGGGTTAATCCATCGCAGTTGGGAAGATCGGGTTCCGAGAAGGGGAGTGGTGAGTCAATCGGTTGCGGCGATTGTGACACGGGCGGGAAATCCGAAAAATATCCAATCCTGGGCGGATCTGGCTAGAGAGGACGTTACAGTTCTATCCGCCGATCCGAAAACTTCCGGGATCGCTATTTGGCAGTTATTAGCCCTCTGGGGTTCGGTGACGCAAACGGGGGGCGAACCGCAACAGGCATGGGATTTTGTCCGCCAAGTCTATGAAAAGATTCCCACCCTATCTAGAGATGCGCGGGAAGCCAGCAATGCCTTTTTCCAAGAGGGAAAGGGGGACGTTTTAGTCACCTACGAAAACGAGGTAATTCTAGAGGGCAGAAATCAACCCGACATCAGTTACTTCGTCCCTTCGGTCAATATCTCGATCGATAATCCCGTGGCGGTGGTAGATAGAAATGTCGATAAACACGGCACGCGAGAGGTGGCCGAGGCCTTTGTGGATTTCCTCTATTCCGAGCCGGCACAAGAGGAATTCGCCAAATTGGGCTATCGATCGGTCAATCCCTTTATCACGATCGCCACCGAAGCCAAATTACCTCCCGTGGAAACGCTGTTTAGCTCCCAAGATTTAGGGGGTTGGCCTTTGATCAGTAACGATTTTTTAGCGAAGGGAGCTATTTTCGACCAAATCAGAGGGAATTCTCCCAACTAAAAGCCCTCACCGATACTGTTATCAATCTCTCTTCAATTCTATGAAACAATTCCGTCTTTTTTATCTAATTCCCCTCTTACTGATAGGCCACTGGATGACCGGTTGTGCCGACAGATCGGAAGGCGGGGAACAACAGGTCAGCTTGGACGGGGGGGCCGTGGGCTTCGCCCTAGCGCTCGCCGTTGCCGAAGAATACCAAAAAGTCGATCCCAAGGCCCGCGTCGGGGTGGCCTTTAGCGGTACAGGTGGGGGATTTACCCGACTCTGTAACGGTAGCATCGATATTGGGGTCGCTTCCCGTGTCATCCGGGAATCGGAATCGAAAGCCTGTAAGAGGGCGGGAATCGAGTACATCGAGCTACCCATGGCGCTGGACGGTCTGGCGTTGGTAGCGAACAAAAACAATAAGTTTCTCAAGTGCCTAACTCGAAAAGAGTTAAAGACACTCTGGGAGGCAGAAGCCGAAGGAAAAATCGTTACTTGGGATCAAGTTAATCCTAAATTTCCCAGAGAGAGAATTCTGTTATTTGCGCCTCCTGTGGACGCGGGAACGACCGATTATTTCACCCAATCGATCACCAAGAGAAGAGGGAATATTCGGAGCGATTATACGCCCAGCTTTAACCAAAATACTCTGATTCAGGGAGTCATCGGCAATGCCAACGGATTCGCCTTCGCGGGGATCGCTTTCGTAATGCAAAATCAAGACAAGGTAAACGTGGTCGGGCTAGAAAATCTCGAGGGCAAAGAGTGTGTTAAGCCCATTCCTTTGGAGAACGTCAAGCGCAATACCTATAGTCCCCTGACTCGTCCCCTCTTCATTTACGTTAGCAAGAAGGCACTGGATAGCAAACCTTCCGTTGAACGTTTCGTGCGTTTCTTTGTGGATAATTCGTGGAAATACGTGGACAGTGTAGGCTATGTGTCGTTACCCGATCTCGCCTACGTGAAAACTCGGGAACGATTCGAGAAACGACAAACGGGATCAACCTTTATAAATGCCAAGCCAGGTGAACCGATTATCAACTTTTTCTAAGGAGGAAATAGTAAACTCTTGACATCCTCGCCGCCCTAAAAGTGCGGCGATTCCTAAACCTCACGATTTAAGTTTCTGCTTCCACCACCGTCGCATACCACAGTTAAAAAACCATGTACTGTCTTACACAAGCCGAGTTTTCAAGGTGCTGCGCCGTCCACTTGGTTTTCGAGACTGGCCTCTTAATTCTAACGTAAAGCCGCCGTAGAACGGCGGGGTTTCAGACCCAAAATTTCCTATGACCACTACCGGTTCTTTTGATGACTCTTTGTTCGCAAGAGGGGATTCTCTTCTCAAGCGAGCCTCCGATGATGTTCCCGAGAAAATTATCGGAACGATTTTGTTCGCCTGCGCCCTTGTATCTGTAGTCACAACCTTCGGCATCGTCGCTATTATTTTCAAGGAAACTGTCGCTTTTTTCCAGGAAGTAAGTTTCGGGCAGTTCTTCTTGGATACCCAATGGACTCCCCTTTTTAATCCTCCCCGTTTCGGGATCTGGCCGTTGATTAACGGAACCGTTTTAACCACGGTCATCTCAATGGTGGTCGCAGTTCCGTTGGGATTGTCTTCAGCGATTTATCTGGCCGAGTACGCAACCCCGAAAGCAGCTTCTATTCTGCGTCCGGCCGTGGAAATTTTGGCGGGAATTCCCACCGTAGTTTACGGTTACTTCGCACTGATCTTTCTCACACCCTTACTACGGAATTTTTTACCCGTAGAGGTTTTTAACGCTCTGAGCGCGGGATTGATGATGGGAATCATGATCACCCCGACCGTCGGTTCGATCAGTCTAGACGCGATTAAATCGGTTCCCCGTTCCCTGCGCGAGGGTTCCTACGCCCTAGGAATTACCAAGCTGGAAACAATTTTCAAGGTGGTTTTGCCGGCCGCCCTATCGGGGATTATGGCTTCGATTATTTTGGGGGTTTCCCGTGCGGTGGGAGAAACCATGACCGTCCTGATCGCGGCGGGTGCTCAACCTCGTCTAACTTTCAATCCACTGGAATCGATCGCCACCATGACCGCTTTTATGGCCCAGGTTTCTAGTGGAGATGCCCCGAGAGGGAGTTTCAATTTTAAATCCATCTATGCGGTCGGTGCGGTGCTTTTCCTGATCACTCTGGCACTCAACATCGGCAGTTATTGGATTTCTAATCGCTTTAAGGAAAAATACGACTAATTATCATGGTTAAATCTTCTCCTGCTAGGGATACGGCCGTCTTTAACGATCGACTCGAAAGCCGAGAAACCATCGGCAAAATCTACGAGTATATTTTCTTGATCGGATTACTCATCGGTCTATTCGTTCTCGCTCTACTGTTGCTCAATGTCTTTCATGACGGACTGGCCCGCCTACTCACCCCCGGTTTTCTCACGGAAACCCCCTCCCGTTTTCCCGATCGCGGGGGAATTCGCCCCGCGATTATCGGTAGCCTCTATTTGGGAGTAATCGTGATCTTGGTAGCGGTGCCCATCGGGGTGGGCGCTGCCCTATACCTAGAAGAATACGCCCCGAAAAACTGGTGGACGGCGCTGATCGAGGTGAATATCGGCAATCTGGCCGGGGTTCCCTCGATCGTTTACGGTTTACTCGGTTTAGGGGTCTTCGTCTATTTACTGAATTTCGGTTCTACCCTACTTTCCGGGGCCTTAACTCTATCTCTACTATCGCTGCCAGTCATTATCGTTGCGGCGCGGGAGGCGATCCGGGCGGTTCCCGATTCCCTCCGCCAAGCTTCCTACGGTCTAGGCAGCACCAAATGGCAGACGCTCCAACACCATGTTTTACCCTACGCGGTGCCGGGGATTCTCACGGGGGTAATTATCTCCGTGTCGCGGGCGATCGGGGACGCGGCCTCGCTAGTGGTGGTGGGAGCGGTGAGTTTTCTGACCTTCGATCCTGGTTTATTCGAGCGATTTATGGTACTGCCCATTCAGATTTTTAGTTATGTCTCCCGTCCTGAACCTGGTTTCGCCAATGCCGCCGCTGCAACGATTATCGTTCTGATCCTTTTGATCATGGCGCTGAACGCCATCGCCATCTATCTACGTCAACGCTATTCGACACCGAATTAGGGAAGGCAGCAGGCAGCAGGCGGGAGGTTAGATAAGTCTATTTAACTTATTAATTGCCCACTCCTCTACTCCCCACTGCTCCCGAAACACATCTTTAACCATACTCAGGAGAATTTTTGCCATGACTACCCACCTTAACCCAGATCACAGTGTTTTCGAGGCGGAAGGAGTGAAAGTTTTTTATAATGGATTTCTCGCTCTTCTGGACGTTCATATTAAAATTCCCGCGCAAAAAATCATCGCCTTTATCGGGCCGTCCGGTTGCGGGAAAAGTACCCTCTTGCGCTGCTTTAACCGAATGAATGATCTGATCCCCGGCGCCAAGGTGGAGGGAAAACTACTTTACCGAAATCAGAATATTTACGATTCGCAGGTCAATGCGGTCAAGTTAAGGCGACAGGTGGGGATGGTTTTCCAACGTCCCAACCCTTTTCCCAAGAGCATTTACGAGAATATCGCCTACGCGCCCCGAACCAACGGTTATCAGGGAAATCTTGATGAATTGGTCGAGTATTCCCTGCGGCAGGCGGCGATCTGGGAGGAAGTAAAGGACAAACTGAAAGAAAAAGGAACGGCACTATCGGGGGGACAACAACAGCGTCTCTGTATCGCCCGTGCGATTGCGATGAAGCCGGATGTTTTATTGATGGATGAACCCTGTTCGGCCCTCGATCCCATCTCTACCCGTCAGGTGGAGGAATTGTGCCTACAACTGAAGGAAAGTTACACGATCATCACCGTCACCCACAATATGCAGCAGGCATCGCGGATCGCCGACTGGACGGCATTTTTTAACACCGAAACCGATCGGTCCGGGAAACGCCGGGGAAAATTAGTCGAATTTAGCCCCACGGAAGTTATGTTCGGCAATCCGCAAACCGACGAGGCCCGGGAGTATATTACCGGGCGATTTGGGTAATTGAAACAGAAAAAAAGCCGATAGTCTGTTTTTCAAAACCGTGCGCGGTTTTATGCCGAGACACCCATTGCTATGAATAGAAAGGACTGGATTTTCGCTATTTTGTTGGTTTTTGTCCCGATCTCGATCGCCTGGAATTTCCTGCGTTGGGACGTGACGATCGTTTTCCTGAGTGCCTGTCTAGCGATTGTTCCCCTGGCCGCTTACATGGGAAAGGCAACCGAGGAAATCGCCGTCGTGGTCGGTCCCAATCTCGGCGGTTTACTGAACGCCACCTTCGGCAACGCCACCGAATTAATTCTCGCCTACGCCGCCCTGGAAGAGGGTTTGATCGAGGTGGTGAAAGCGACGATTACCGGTTCGATTATCGGGAATCTGCTGCTGGTAACGGGCTTATCGATGTTTTTCGGCGGCTTACGCTATAAAGAACAGAAATTCCAGCCCGTGACCGCCCGTTTAAATTCCTCGTCGATGAATCTCGCCGTGGCAGCGATCCTCCTACCCACGACCGTTCAATACACCTCCGCCGCAATCGAGGAGAGCGTCCTACAGCGTCTCTCGGTAACGGTGGCGGCGGTATTAATTTTTGTGTATTGCCTGAGTCTGCTTTTTTCGATGAAGACCCATACCTATCTTTACGAGGTGGGGGACGCAGATCTCGATCAAGAGTCGGGGGAAGCGGTAAGCGTAAAAAAGCCGAATCTCTGGCTCTGGGTGGGGATATTACTGCTGGTGACCATCGGGGTGGCGGTCGAATCGGAATTATTAGTTAATACCCTAGAGGAAGCCACGCATAAATTAGGATTAACGACCCTTTTCACGGGGGTGATCCTGCTGCCAATTATCGGCAACGCGGCCGAACACGCCACCGCGGTTAGGGTCGCCTTAAAAGACAAAATGGATCTGGCGGTTTCTGTCACCGTCGGTTCAAGTCTGCAAATCGCACTTTTTGTCGCACCGGTTCTCGTAATCGCGGGTTATTTCATCGGTCAGCCGATGGCTCTCGATTTTGATCCGTTTGAATTGGTCGCCGTCGCCGTCGCGGTGTGGCTGACTAACTCGATCAGTAACGACGGTCGCTCGAACTGGCTAGAGGGTATATTACTCGTCGCCACCTACGCAGTGATCACCCTTGCTTTCTTTTTCCATCCCGCACCGGGATAAAGCGATCGGTCGTGGGAAATACAGTTTCTCGATCGGGATAGGTAGTAAAATTCTCCCGTTCCAGAACCTTTGAAGGAAAAGCCGAACAAGGTTTAACGAACGGACGAACCCGACGGCCATCTTAAGGAAAAAAACCATGATCGAGATTGTGATCGCGATATCTACCGGTGTAGCGGCATTCGTCGCCACCAACCTCGACGATATATTGATCCTGACGATTCTCTTCAGCCAAACGGGGAAACTCTTCCGTCGTCGCGATATCGTCATCGGTCAGTATATCGGCTTTAGTCTGCTTGTTATTGCCAGTTTAGCGGGATTTTTCGGGTGCTTTCTCATCCCTACCCCCTGGATTCGCTATCTAGGCCTCGTTCCTGTGATTCTCGGCATCGTTTCCCTTCTCAAAGAAGAGGAGAAGGAGGAAGAGCCGGAGAATGTCGAATTGGACTTAGAGGGTGCGAAACATTCCCCCTTCGGTGGTTGGTTTGACCCGCGCACCTATAGCGTGGCTGCGTTGACCGTCGCCAACGGCAGCGATAATATCGGCATTTACGTTCCCCTGTTTGCCAGTAGTAGCGTAACAAGTCTGATCGTTATCGTCAGCGTGTTTTTGATTCTGGTGGGGGTTTGGTGTGCGATCGCCTACGGGTTGACCAGTGTGCCGACCATCGCCACTATTCTCACCAGTCAGGGAAGCACCTTCGTTCCCTGTGTGCTGATCGGTTTAGGGATTTTTATCGTCAAAGAAAGTATTCCCCTCGCGTTTTTGGCCTTAGGAATTAGCTATCTCTGGGCGATCATCGGTCGCAGTAAGGGACTGGCAAGAAAATAAAGTACCATTTATTTCCCAGGCAGAATTATCACATTAAATCTGGTTATTAAAAACTGATTATTTATTTCTCCTTTTGCCTTTTGACTGTCCTTATAAGTAGCCTATACTCAACGGATTTAGTATCACATCCCAGGGAGTGATTCCCAGTGGGATCTGGGGTTAGGAGATTTTAACTCACTGAGAACAACGATTTGATGAGTTGCATTCCAGACGTTTTTGACGTTCTGCTAAGATTGTTTTTAAATTCGGTCTTCCGGTTAAGGTTAATCGCCAAGAAGCCCAAATTTCATAGATAATATCCACTAGAAACCCGATAACCGGCCATTTGGTAGCGGCATAAATCCAACCAATGCCCAAAATATCATAGACTTGGCGAAACACTTCCACATTTTGGAGAATAGTACCATCGGCTAGTACAGCATGGATTCGTCCCATGGCTGCCGCGAAGGAAATACCGCCATTTTCCTCCGGATTATAGTTTTCGGCGGCAATATCGACAAAAGCAACTAATCCTCTCCCAGCATCCTGTTTTTGCAGAAAATTGACCTCCCGCAAGCAGAGGGGACATTCTCCATCGTAGAGGAGTTTAATTTTCCAAGAGGGCGATCGAGTAGAATTTTCTAAGGTATCAGCAGATTGAGTCGGTAAAGATGACATGATCTTCTAGGGATTCTCGTTTTAGTGATTAGTGAATGGTTGGGGTTTGACAGCATTTTTCTTTATTCGTGGCAGACATAGCACTCCCCTCTCCCACCCCCTCCTTGAACGAATTCCCAGGGTTTGGGTGTGAGGGCAAGTGACCATCTCTGCCATGACTTTAGAAAAATGCCATGAAATGACTATAATTTTATCCATCGAAAAAAATCTATGATTGAAGACGTAAAAAGTGATTGACTTCATAGATTATCTGGGTTATAGTGTGTGATATAGATCACTTAAGTGTGTGATGCAGATAACTTAGTTGTGTCGCAAAACTCAAGTTTGAATTGTGCTTATGATTCCAATCTTAGGACTATTTTCACACAGATGGGGGAAATACACAGGTAATGGTCGCCCATCAAAGACAGGCAATCGCAAGCGGTACTCGTACTGTGAACCTGTAAATTTCTACTGATGGTGACATAGGTGTGCTGCTGGAGCGCAACAACAAGTTAAGCTTCCATGCTTTCTGTCTTGAATGCCTTATAATCTTTTCTAACTTATTGCCATGAAGTCAACCAATCTTATAACTACCGCCGAGTCATCGCCAGAAAACACCCTTGATGATCAGAAGAAAGTAACTGAGAACGAGCGAATACCAAATAGTACAAACCCGACCAGTAAGATTGATGAGTTGTTAAAGGATGCTGTCGGTGACAAAAATTTAAATTCCCTCTCCCGAAAAGATTTAAATGATCTTTTGAACAAAGTTGATTTTTTAGGTGCAATTGGACTTGATACTGACGGAAAAAAGATACCAAAAAAAGTTGACGACAACCAAAAATCAAGTCTTACCTCAAGTCTTACCTCAAGTCCTACCTCAAGTCTTACCTCAAGTCCTGCCTCAAGTCCTGCCTCAAGTCCTGCCTCAAGTCCTGCCTCAAGTCCTGCCTCAAGTCCTGCCTTAAGTTTTACCTCAAGTGTCTCACTACCAGATTTAGTGGGCAGTTTTGGCACGATTAATTTGCCAAGTACAGTTGACTTCGGCGCTCTGGGGAATGCACAGGTAATTGTCACCAATCAAGGACAGGCGCTCGCCAGTGGACCTAGTACTGTCAAACTCTACATTTCCACTGACGGTCAGATTGACAGTAACGATGCCTTACTCACCAGTGTCAGCACAAACTTGAACCTAAACGCCGGGCAGTCAGTCACCCTAGACTTGCAGTATCAAAACAATACTTCAGTCATCGCTCCGGGGGCCTACTTTCTCATTGCTCAAGTCGATGCAGATAACCAAATTGCCGAACAAGTAGAAACCAATAATGTCACCAGTAAATTAGTATCGGGACTCAATACTAACGCCATCATCGACTGGAATGCGATCGCATTAAATGCGATTCAAGCCGAGGGAAAAGCGGGGCGGGGAGTCGCGCCGACAGTAGGTTCTCGCTTAATGGCGCTGGTTTCTACTGCCGTCTATGATACGGTCAATGCCTTCAACACTTTATATCCCTCCTACGCTGTAAATGTGAACGCACCAGCGAATACCTCGTTGGAGATGGCGGTAGTTGGTGCTGCTTATCGAGTTCTCTCCACTCAATTACCTGGACAAAGTAGCTTGTTCTTACAGCAAGTAGCCAATTCTCGGGCGGAGATTCTGGACAGTGCCATCGCTGAAAGCAGGGGTTTTAATTTTGGCATTTTAGTAGCCAATCAGAGCCTCAATTTACGCGCTAATGATGGTTCTAACGACAATACGCCTTTCACTCCGCTGTCGGGAGCCTATGTCTGGACACCAGAAACCTCGGGCCCGACTGCTGCGGTAGCAGTGGGTGCGAACTGGGGGGGAGTAGATACTTGGACGATTGGCGACATTGACCAGTTTGTCTCGCAAAATCAAATTGATGTAACTCTTGATGGCCGTCCCGACACAAATCCTACATTGTATGCCCAAGAAATTGAAGAAGTCCGGCTCTATGGCGGCTTGAACGACACTACTCTCACGACCACTTTACGCAATGCAGACCAGACAGAAATGGCTGTTTTCTGGGCCTATGACCGGGCTGATACCTTCCGTCCCTACGGTCAATTAAACCAAATTGCTCAAGAAATTGCGGTGCGCGACGGCAATACCTTGCAAAAAGATGCCAGCCTATTTGCCGCGTTAAATACCGCGCTGGCGGATGCGGTAATCGTCGCTTGGAAAGAGAAATACACTGAACTCCAACCTCGCCCTGATGACGTAATTGCCGGAGGATTTGCGGCTAATGACGGGATAGATTCTACGGTGGGCGATCCCGATTGGAAACCCTTGCTGTCACCATTAATGGGGGTTAATTCGCCACCCTTCCCGGATTATATGTCAGGGCATTCCGCCATGGGGGGAGCATTTGCTGGAGTGATGACCAACTATTTTGGTGACGACTATGTGTTTAGTGCTGTCTCCCAAGAACTTGTTGGTGTCGTTCGTACTTTCGATAGTTTCTATGAAGCGGGAATGGAAAATGCCCTCGGCCGTATTTATGGCGGGGTTCACGTCCGTGAGGCTTGTATTGATTCTTTTGAAATGGGGTTAGCTGTTGGCGAGTTTGTCGCGGCAAATTTCTTTCAGCCGATTTAAAATCGGGTTCGTTGTTAAGGCTCCGGCCCGATGATTGACAATGGAACGTTTGTCTCTGGCACTTTTTTAGTCAAAAAAGTGCCAGAACTGTTTTCTAGGAAGGCTTCCAGTAATAAGCTGTTCGTAATTTAAATTGCTTGTTGAGACGAGGCAAGAGGCAAGAGGCAAGAGGCAACAGTAAAGGGATTGAGGTAGATTCGGCTAATCTTAAGAATAAGCACTTTAAATGCGTCTTAGCTTATTCAACCAACCCTAGATAGGGGCTGCTGAAAAAGTTTTTCGTGGGGGCAGGGTGTGGGGTGTGGGGTGTGGGGTGTGGGGTTTTACCGATTTTGAGGTGGTCAGTTACCTAATTTTCAGGGAAAAAGTACCTGAATTTTACCCCCGATCCCTCCAATGGTCGGCACTTTTTGAGGTCAAAAAAGTCTAAAAGCCTTATCCAACAAGGTTTTTAACTGATAACTGATTCAAGGCTGTCTCCTGAATACTGAATACTGAATACTGAGGGTTATTTTATGGCAATTTATCAGATGGGATGGTATCACTCTCTACGGGTTCTCGATCGTTGCGTTTTGAGAAACCCCAAGCAAAGAGGATAGCAATTAAACTGATCATAATCCATTCTGGCGGCACAAAATCGGGACTAATCACCCGCAACAACAATCTTAAACCCACCAAACCGACGGTGACAAAACCAGCATCTTCTAGGTGGGTGTATTCCTCTAACCAGCGAATAAATAAACCCGCCATAAAGCGCAGGGTAACTACTCCGATCGTACCACCAAGCAGGATCAACCAAGTATCATCGGCCACGGCGATGGAGGTGGTGACACTATCGAGGGAAAAAGCTAAATCGGTAACGGCAATGAGGGGGATAGCTTGCCAGAGAGATTGAAACTGGAGACTATGATGGGTGTGGTCTTTGTCTTCAGGGGAGGCAAAGTAATTAAAAACTAACCAGAGCAAATATACTGCTCCCAAAAGTTCAAACTGCCAGTATTTAACCACCCAGGTGGCGGTAAGAATCAAGACCATACGGAGAATATAGGCGAAAACTAAGCCAATATTCAAGGCCTGACGTTGACGCTGATGATCTCCTAATCCCTGTGCTATGGAAGCGAGAGCAATGGCGTTATCTGCTGATAATACCGCTTCTAGGGCAATGAGAACCAACAGAATTAACGGGGTTTTTAGACTAAGGGTTAGAGATGAATCAAGGAGCGAGTCTAACATTGAGGCCGCAGGTAAAAATAAATGTAATCATGGCAATACTTCAGCTTAACGCTTTTACAACTTTCTTTTCTAGGGGAGATAACCGTCATCGGGGTGGGGAGATATGAAGTCTTGTAACGAAATGATGCAGAGGACCCCGATGATGTCGGAAAGTATTGGATGAATATCTTTATGAGGAGATAATCAGCAATGCTTTCTGATACTCAAGTTTTAGTCGCTCTGGTAATTGCTTTAATCCCCGGGATTTTGGCTTTTCGTCTAGCGACGGAACTTTATAAGTAAAGTCGCTTTCAATAAACCCTGATCCCGTCTGACCTAGCTATAGGATAGACCGATTGGGGTTTTTTTGGTTATCGGTCATCAGTTATCAGTGATTAGGTGTAAATTGAAAGTAATTAAGTAGGTAGGCGTTAAAAGTTGTCAGATGCCCCCCTTATCAAGGGGGGATTAAGGGGGGATCCCCACCCCCCTTATCAAGGGGGGATTAAGGGGGGATCCCCACCCCCCTTATCAAGGGGGGATTAAGGGGGGATCCCCACCCCCCTGATCAAGGGGGGATTAAAGGCAAAATCCATTTTTAAATTATAACCAGCTACTTAGCCACCTTTCTGACCGATTTTACTTGTACTCATAAATCTATGACCGCACGAACACGAAACCAAACCGACAAAAAAACACCAAAAAAGCCAAAAAGCGGCAATAAATCCCAAAATTGGCAAATTATCGAGATTTGGCTGCGAATTATTGCCTATAGCGGTCTTTCCATCACGGCAGTTTTTGCGATCGCTCGTTTGCTACCCTACCAACAGATGCAACAGGCAAAACTGGAAGAAGTACGTCTGGCAGTCCAAGAAAAGGAGGAACGCGTCAATCAATTACGCGGTCAATTTACTCGCAGCTTCGATCCTAGTCAAGCGCGGCAAGTCATGGGGGAACAAAGTCCCCGACGGGATCCTAATCAAAGACGCATTTTTTGGGTTTCTCAGTAGAATTTATCGGGATAAATTCGTTTTTGAGCAGATTATTGGGGTATTTTGCCGATGCTAGTTGTTCACAACGAAAAAATTCTCGATTTCATTAAATACCGCTACTCTCTGGAGGATATTCAGAGATTATCTGCGTTTTTGTCGGAAAATGATGTCTTGAGTTTTCCCCGGCTAGAAAATGGCTTATTTCCAGCAGCATTAGTCAGTAATGAGACAGAATACACGGGATATGCCAATGTTTGGCTGAGGGATAACGTTTATCTGGCTTATTCTCACTATATTATCGGACAGACAGCGATCGCTGTCAAGAATATTCAGACTTTGATGAACTATTTTCAAAAGTTCCAAAGGCGTTTTATTAATATTATCCAAGGTCGAGTTAATCCTGAAAAGATCATGGAACGTCCTCATATTCGTTTTGAGGGACGTACACTGACGGAAATTGACCAAGTTTGGCAACACGCACAAAATGATGCCCTTGGCTATTTTCTCTGGTTTTATTGTCGTTTAGCACGGGAAAAATATATTCAGCTTTCCCCCCATTGTCTAGAAACAATTGCCCTATTCCCCTTATATTTTCAAGCGATTAGTTATTGGCAGGATGAGGATAGCGGTCACTGGGAAGAAACCCGCAAAATAGAAGCATCTAGCATCGGGGTTGTGGTAGCGGGATTACGCGAATTAAAAAGGTTATTAATCGAGACAGAGATAAATCTCACAGCCGAAAATCGCAGGATTACACCGGCATTTTTAGCGGACTTAATTGAGATAGGAGAACAAGCTTTATACCGTATTTTACCAGCCGAGTGTCTTCTACCAGTAGCGCAGGCAAGAAGTTATGATGCAGCCCTACTTTTTTTGATTTATCCCTTACAAGTGGTGGAGACAAATATCGCCGATCAAATTCTTAATAATGTTATCGTTCACCTTCAGGGAGATTACGGTATTCGTCGCTATTTAGGTGATTCTTTTTGGTGTCGAGACTATCGCTTAATTCCCCCAGAAATCCGCACCACGGTATCGACAGAAAGGGAAAGTTGGTTACAGGAACAAGGGAGAGGATTAAACCTAGGCGAAGAAGCACAATGGTGTATTTTTGATCCGATTATTTCTGCCATTTTTGGACTTAAATTCCAGAGTACAGGTCAGGAAAAATACCTCAACCTACAAACCCATTACTTTAATCGTTCTCTCGGACAAATTACGCGAAAAGATTCCCCCGTGGGTGAGTTTAAATGTCCCGAATTATACTATCTAGAACAGGGAAAATATATTCCTAATGATGCCACTCCTCTCCTTTGGACACAGGCTAATTTACAAATCGCATTGGAACTAATTAAGAAAAGTTTAAGCCAATAGTGTAATTCTATTTGGCTGGTTATAATTCAATTAGAAATGGATTTTAGGTTTGATCCCCCCTGCCCCCCTTGATAAGGGGGGTGCCGATAGGCGGGGGGATCTACCCTTGATAAGGTGGGTGTCTGATAATTTTTAACGACTACCTACTTATTTGACCAGATAAAATTACAACTATATATAAATTCGGGAGTTAAAAAATGCCTAATAACAACAATCAACCCGATATCAATAAAGCGATCGATGTGTGTATGGAGGAGTATAAAACCCTGAGAACGGAAATTTTACAAACCGTGCAAAATCGCAGTAATGTTATTGTCTTTGGGGGTGGTTTAGTTTTGACTTTACTGGGAATTGGGATCAGTCCCATCGCTAATCTTCCCATCATGAAAGAGACAACAACTGTTACTGAAACACCTAATCATAGAGTGGAACACAAACGCACTGATCAAGTAGAAAATAACATAAGAAAAGTGGAAACAACTTGGATCACAGAACCAACAAGTAAAGGGAATTTGGTCATTAAAGAAAAAGACACGGCAACAGAAACAATATCTCCACAAAAATATGATATTCCAATTGAACGGCGAATTCCTTCAGCAATTATTCTGGGAATAATGGTTCCCGCCTCTTGTGGATTGATCATCTTTCTTGTCAATGCAAGTAATCATCAGGTCGTTAGAATTGGTAGATATATTGCCACTAATATTGAGCCTAAAATCAATGATTTATACTTTAATAATTTACCCGTTGCTCAGAAGCCAATTGTTTGGGAAACCTATATGCAAACTTTACGATTTGGACCAGAAGAGGGTACTTGGATTAAAAGTGTTTTTGGTACTATCCAACTCTTGGGATTAGCGGGTGCTGTTTTTGCAGTATTAGACATAATTAGTTACGCATTAGAATCGATAAGTGCTATTCTTATTCCCATGGTAGGAAACGTAATTGGTGCAAATATTATCACTGGGATTATTTTAATTGTTGTAATATCGGTGTTATTATTAATACCAGCAACTAGAAAGATAATTTTACCTATGTACTTCTCAATACTTACTGAAGAAGGTAGTATTGCCGAGTTAAGAGACGGTGAAGGAAGTTTAAAAAAAATCTGGTACAAAGGAATTGAAAAACAAAATGAAGATGTGAAAAGTACACGAATATTTTGGATAAAACCTATAAGATATTTTATTCCTCTGTATCAAATAGTAAAATCAATGATTGATCATAGAGATAATGCTATTATTGAGATAGAAAATGACTCATTAAAATCGAAACTGCAAACTTTAGGTGAAGTTTACCTAGCTGATCAAGTAGAGAATACTAAAGTTTTGATGCAAGCACAAGGAGCAGATAAACAAGACCTTTTAAATGAACTTATCAATAATTTATTTGAACATATTCAAAATCAAGAAGTGAAATCTACACGAATGTATCAAATAGTAGAATCAATGATTGATGATAATGATTGTTTTAAAAATCTTCTTAATAAAATTAAAAATTACAGTAGAAATCCACAATATAATCCACCTTTCTATTTTAACTTAGACAAGGGTGGAGGAAAACGCGTTAACAATATCCCAGAATTACTCGAATTATCTATAGATAATCCCAATAAATTTAAAGAATACATGGAAAAAGGAGATTTTGAGCATTGGCTGGATAATATAGAGATAAGAGAAACAGAACTAGCAAATATAGCTCAGGGGACTCGCGAGAAAAATTTCCCTAACGATGATGAGCGCCTACATTATTTTCTCAGAGAATGCTGTCTAGTCTTGATTGGGAGAAACCCTTAATATTTCCTGACAAAAACTTGATTTGATCGCCGACTACCTGCAAGATAAAGAAAGAGCGTATGAGATAGGGAATTTACAAGAGGGTAAAAATTAAAATCTTTGGCTCTCTTATTCCCCGTATGATGAGTTTAACTTAATATAGGATCGATCGATCTTTGTGTCCTTTGTGTCTTTGTGGTTCGCTCCACTCCCCCGCCAGCCCAACTGTATCTTAGAATATATTTTACCCACCAAACTCAAGAGAGCCAATCTTTCTGATTTCAAGCTACCAACGACCGGCGCTAGTCACTGATAACTGAAACCTGAAAACTGATAACTGATAACTGATAACTGAAATGACTCGATCCTATTTTGCTACTACCGCGAGGGGACTAGAAGAAATTGCCGCTAGGGAATTAGAATTCCTAGGGGCCAAAGAAGTGAAACCCGTATTCACCGGAGTCCATTTTCAGGGGGATATCTCCCTACTCTATCGAGTCAATCTTTGGTCAAGAATTATTTTTCGGGTTTTGGTTCCCATTGCCGAAATTCCCTGTGGGGATGGGAAGGAACTGTATGATGGCATTCAAGCCATTGATTGGCGCGATTATCTCACCAGTGAGGAAACTTTAGCGGTACAATGTACGGGAACGAACGATCGCCTCAATCACACCCATTACACCGCCTTAAGCATCAAAAACGCTATTATCGACCAACAGCGTCAACAGGGGAATCCCCGTTCTTTTGTGGATACAGAAAATCCCGACCTGCAAATTAACGCTCATATCGAGAAAAATCGCTGTGTGCTTAGTTTAGATAGTTCTGGCCACAGTTTGCATCGTCGCGGGTATCATCGGGCCATGGGAGTCGCACCTCTGAAAGAAAGTCTCGCCGCTGCTTTGGTAGAATTATCGGCATGGCAGGATGATATGGCGCTTTTAGACCCTTTCTGTGGTTCGGGAACTATTGTCATCGAAGCGACGTTAAAAGCTTTAAATATTGCCCCCGGTTTATCCCGTTCCCAGTTCGGATTCCAGAAATGGCCAGACTATCAACCGGATTTATGGCAATCTTTGGTTAAGGAAGCTAAAGAAAAACAAAAATCTCAGCTAAATGCGCCAATTTATGCTAGTGATGCCGATTATGAGGTTCTACATCAGGCCGAGGATAATGCCTATTTTTGTCAAGTGCAGGACCACATTAATTTTAGCTTGCAAAGCATCACCGACTTAGAACCGACGAGCGATCGAGGGATTATTCTCTGTAATCCCCCTTACGGCAAAAGATTGGGCAATACCGAAGAATTAGGGACCCTATATAAATCCTTCGGTGATGTCTTAAAACAGAGGTTTAAGGGTTGGACAGCCTATATTTTATCGGGAAACAAAGAACTGACTAAACAAATCGGCCTGCGTTCTTCCCGTCGCACTCCCTTGTATAACGGTTCTTTGCCCTGTACCCTCTTAAAATATGAGTTGTATTAACTACATCAAAACCTTGAGACTGTCAAGGGCTAAATGAACATTCTGACGAACTGAGGCGGCAGAAGTGTGTAGATCCAGACGTTCAGCATCGGTCAAACGCACCTCCAGAATACTTTCCACACCCCGACATCCTAGGCGACAGGGAACCCCCAGATAGACATCCTGTAAACCGTATTCACCCTTGAGATAGGCTGCCGCCGGCAGTAAACGGGATTGATTTCTCAATATCGTCTCGACCATGGTACAGGCAGAGGAAGCAGGGGCGTAATAAGCGCCGCCAGTTTGCAGTAATTTGACGATTTCAGCCCCACCGTTGCGAGTTCTCTCCACTAGACGATTAATCGTCATCTCGTCCATTAATTCGGTAATCGGCACACCACTGACGGTACAGTAACGGGGTAGGGGTAACATTAAATCACCGTGACCACCCAAAACCATAGCATGAACGTCGGCGGTACTAACCCCCAATTCCATGGCGATAAAGGTTTGTAAACGGGAAGAATCGAGGACTCCGGCCATTCCCATCACTCTTTGGGGGGGTAAACCGGTTGCTTGCCAGACTAGATAGGTCATCACATCAAGGGGATTAGTGATGACGATAAAAATGGCCTCTGGAGAATACTTGAGGCATTTAGTGGCGGCCTCGACGACAATTTTGGCATTGACATTCATGAGATCATCGCGACTCATGCCCGGTTTTCTGGCTAATCCAGCCGTAATCACGACAATATTCGAGCCTGCCGTGTCTTCATAGTTATTAGTGCCGATAATCTCGCTGTCGTGCAGTTCTATGCCCTGAGCTTCCATCAAATCTAGGGCAATACCCTGGGGCAAACCATTGACGATATCGAGGAGAACCACATCGGCGAGGTTTTTTTCGGCGATGCGTTGGGCCAAGGTGCGTCCGACGTTACCGGCACCAATAACCGAGACTCGGGGCGATTGGCAGGGGATGAGTGTATCGTAGAAGTCAACCATGATTTATGGATGAGGCAATATCCTCATCAGACGGGTTCCAGTTGTTCGAGCTTTAGCCACACACTGGGGGTAGGAACATAGAATTTAATCAAAGCGTAATCATCTTTTACATCCAAGACTTCTGCTGTCGAGTTGAACATATAACTGGGTAAACGGCGATCGCTGGCTAGGGCTTCGAGGCTATTTTCTAGGTTTCCCGTCACCACGCGGACTAAAGCTCCTTTCTTAATTGTAGCTGCCATGTTTTTCTCGTTAAATTTGCTGGGGGTTTCTCCCATAAATTGTTACATATTCGGGCAGACCTCTGACAAGGGCTTTTTCAGTCATCAGTGAACTGATAACCGATACCAAAGGCCGAATCTAAAACCTAATTGGTTAAGCTAAAAGCTTTGATGTACTTAGTTTTTGCCCTTCTTTTTAGGTAGGAGAATTGCCAGATTCTTTCTTTTGCATGAGTGCCTGTCGCCCCTTGCCTTCAGAAACTGATAACTAATTCAAGGCTGATGGCTTTTTGGCTTAAGATAAAGTTTAGCCCTCGATCGAGTTCTCGTGTTTTCATGGTTTTACAACTGCGCGTCTACGTTCCCGAACACCCTCTGGTTAAGCATTGGCTGGCGATCGCCCGCGATCAAAATACCCCCCCGGTACTGTTTAAAACAGCGATGACGGAACTAGGGCGCTGGTTAACCTACGAAGCGGCGCGGCAATGGCTGCCGACCCTGGAAACTAGCGTTAAAACCCCTCTAGCGGAATGTCCCGCTACTTTTATCGATCCTAGCGTACCGATCGCCGTAGTCCCGATTTTACGCGCAGGATTAGCCCTGTTGGAAGGGGCGCAAAGTCTTTTACCCCTAGCTAGTACCTATCATCTCGGTTTAGCCAGAAATGAGGAAACCCTAGAGGCGAGTTGTTATTTAAATAAATTACCGGCTAGTTTTGATCCGGCCACGAGAGTGTTAATTCTCGAACCGATGTTAGCCACGGGGGGATCAATTTCAACGGCAATGGCAGAAATTACCAGCAGAGGCGTTGATCCTGCCCTAATTCGCCTGATTTCCGTGGTGGCTGCCCCGCCGGCTTTACAGAAATTGAGTCAAAATTATCCCAGCTTGAACATCTATACGGCTATTATCGATGAAGGACTAAATAGCCGCGGTTACATCGTGCCGGGGTTGGGCGATGCCGGCGATCGAGCTTTTGGAACCTATTAGGAGAAAAACGGATTATGAGTCAGCGAGATGGGTTTGCGGGCGGTTTTTTAGCCGGTGCGATTGTCGGTGGTTTAGTGGGCGGTGTTTTGGGGACAGTGTTGGCTAATCGCAGCCGCCGCGGTTTAGCAGCTGGTGATAATCAGTCCTTTGTGGAGGGTATCCGCCATGGGCGCTTGACTCCCGAGGAAGGCATGGAAATGGCCCGCCGCAGTTTAGAAGATAAAATTGCCCAGTTAAATCTAGCGATCGATGATGTGCGTCAACAGTTAGGATCGGTACAGGAAAACGGCAGCGATCGTTAAATAGGGCCTGCTGAATAAATCTAAAAACCTTGCTGGATAAGACTTTTAGCCTTTTTTGAAATCCAAAAGTACCAGATATGGGAGTGATCAGGGGGAAATTCAGCTACTTTTTCCCTGAAAATCGGTAAAACCCCACACCCCACACCCTACACCCTACACCCTGCCCCTAGGAAAAACTTTTTCAGCAGACCCTAAATAGGGCCTGCTGAATAAATCTAAAAACCTTTTTGGATAAGCTCTGCTCGCGCATTTAAATTAAATTGCTTGTTGAGATGAGGCAAGAGGCAAGGGGCAAGATTTTCCGTTAGAATTAGCAGTAATCAAACACCACGCTTGCAGGAGCTATTATGTGACAGTTGAGGGTGCGGAATGTGGGTTCCAATATCCGTATGAGGCGAAAGTCTCATGTAAGGTTCCGAATGGGAGGGGATGGGGGCGATTCTATTCTCGACCCCTAATAATTTCCCTGTTATTATCATTTTTATCTAGCCGACGGCTGACGGCTGACCGCTTCAAGATCACTGATCACTAAAATCACCGCGACGTTGGATCAGGTCTGAGGGGCTAAGATTGGAGACGAAATTGCGAAAAGCTTGACGTTCCTCTTCATCCGCGTCACGATCAACAGGAATAGAAGCGGAAGCGATCACTTCTTCCATTACCCAGACGGGACTGTTGGTACGCAGGGCAATAGCGATCGCATCACTGGGACGACAATCGATTTCTTTTTTGACTTCGCCGCGCTGGAGACAGAGAACAGCATAAAAAGTATTATCTTGGAGAGAATGGATGATAATTTTTTCTAAATCCATGTCCCAAGCTTTAAAAATATTAACGATCAAATCGTGGGTGAGAGGACGAGGGGGTTTTTGTTGTTCGAGGACGGTCATAATGGCCTTAGCCTGATCTTGTCCGATGTAGATAGGTAGGGCGCGACGCTCAGAACCATCCTTCAGCAGTACAATGGGACTGCGAGTGATAGCGTCTAGGGCAATTCCAGCGACTTTCATTTCGATCATGACTATGGCTTCTCCAAGATAGAGATTCAGCTAGGGAAGGAGTGGGAAAGCAACCTGAGTAATATAGTGCTTCGTTACACTCACAGTATGCCCTAAGATGGGGGAGATTAGCCTCATCTTTAACGAAAAAAATACATCACCTGCCCTCAGTAGATAGGAGTCAGGAGTCAGGATACCCCGATCCAATCTTGCTGCTTTTTGCTCCCCACTCCCCGCTCCCCAATTCATAATTCATAATTCATAATTCATAATTCATAATTCCCTCTACCCACTCCCTACTCCCACTTCCCAACTAAATTGCTCAATTTGTGCTATGATAACAGTTTTGGGATAAATTTAAATAGGAGCAGACTGTCTGTATGTCTCGTTATAGAGGACCGCGCTTGCGCGTTGTGCGTCGTTTAGGGGAATTACCGGGCCTAACCCGTAAAAATGCCCGTCGTGCCTATGCACCAGGGCAACATGGCCAGGCCCGCAAAAAACGTTCAGAATATGCCATTCGTCTAGAAGAAAAACAAAAACTGCGTTTTAACTACGGTGTCAGCGAGAAACAATTAATTCGCTATGTCCGCAAAGCTCGCCGGGCTACTGGTTCCACCGGTCAGGTGCTGCTGCAACTCTTAGAAATGCGTCTGGATAATACCGTTTTCCGTCTCGGTATGGCCGGGACAATTCCGGGGGCGCGACAATTAGTCAATCACGGTCACGTCACCGTTAACGGTAGAGTTGTGGATATTGCCAGTTATCAGTGCCGTCCGGGTGATGTGATTGGAGTTAGAAATCAAGAGCGTTCCCAGGATCTAGTCAAAAGAAATATGGAATACCCCGGTTTAGCCAACCTGCCGAGTCATTTGGAATTTGACAAAAATACCCTCGTGGGCAAAGTTAATGGCGTTGTGGAAAGAGAATGGATTGCCCTCTCGATTAATGAACTGTTAGTAGTGGAATACTACTCTCGGAAAGTCTAGGAAAAAAGCCTTTTCCAGATACCTTGAGGACGCAATTGGCAGCGTCCTTATTTTATTGGTTAAATTTAGGTTGACAAATAGCAAAAATACGATGCTAGAAACAAAATTAGAAAATAAATCTCTCTTCCGAAAAAATTAACCAGACTGATAACTCAGTGCAGGTGTGGCCAATAATTCAATGATACCATCTGGGATTAACTACAGAAACCAAAAACCTACCTAAAGCTTTTTAAAGTTACTCATTTTTATAGCTATAAGTAGTCGTGCAAAATTAATTTCCTAGTCGAGACAGGAGACAGGAGACGGGAGACGGGAAACAGCTATTAGGGATCGGATTTGAGTTTTCAGTTCACTGTTTCCTCACACCAGAAGTCTGACGGAGTAGTGGCTTAGATGTGTAATTAATTTTACTTAGGTACTTATCCTTGACAATAATTGGTACTGTTATAGCGTTTTCAAATAAGACATGAAAAAGCATCGTAATTGTGGAGATTAGGAAAAGTAAATAGTTTAAGGTTGATTAAAAGATTAAATATCTTCTTCATAATCCCAAAATTTT
>NZ_JAJTDH010000115.1:0-8460 GCF_021300285.1 Microcystis sp. 49638_E5
GCACCCCCCTTATCAAGGGGGATCCCCCCGCCTATCGGCACCCCCCTTATCAAGGGGGGCAGGGGGGATCGAACCTAAAATCCATTTTTAATTTAATTATAACCAGCTACTTAATGCCCTACAGTCTCGTTCTCAATCTCACACCTCGATCGCCGATCTATCCGAATTTTCTCACCGGACGACACCTTCACGCGCTATTCCTTACCCTTGTCAGTAGTGTCGATCAGGAATTAGGGGACATTCTACACACAGCCGAGGCAGATAAAGCCTTCACCTTATCGCCACTACAGATGCAATCTGGTGGAAAAACGATAAATTCCCCGCAGTGGCGACACGAACGGCCAATCGCCCCAGAAACTCCCTGCTGGTGGCGGATTTCTCTGCTCGATGACCGATTATTCGGTAAATTAACCTCGCTCTGGTTGAATCTCAATCCAAAACACCCCTGGCATCTCGGTTCCGCCGATCTGGTTATCACTAGCGTCCTCGCCACCCCGCAATCGGTTCAATTCTGGGCGAACTCTTGTACTTATCAATACCTGTATGAAAACGCCTCGGAAACGAATCGAGAATTTGATTTCCTTTTCGCTACCCCCGTCACCTTCCGGCAGGGAAAATTCGATAGTGCCTTACCGACGCGGGAACTGGTGTTTAATGGCCTTCTCAGTCGTTGGAATCGCTATAGCGGGATCCCCTTCGATTCCATCGTCCTAGAGTCGATTTTCCCCAGTTTCTTCGATATTAAAACGAAATTAGCCGACGAAGCCTATAAAAACCATTCGATCGGTTGTGTAGGCGAGATTCACTATCGTCTTTTGGGAGAGGTGGAACCCGCAAAGATTAAAGCGATTAATGCACTGGCGGATTTTGCCCTCTACGCGGGAGTGGGACGGAAAACCACCATGGGAATGGGGATGACTCGCAGAATTTCTAAGGATAAAAGATAGTTATGGATGAATCTGATTACATACCGATCGCCGCCCTCAACCATTACGCCTACTGTCCCCACCGTTGTTGGAGAATGTTCGTCGCTGGGGAATTTCTCGATAATAGCTACACGATCGAGGGAACAAATTTACACGAGCGAGTTCACACCGTCGGGGCGGCAAACCGCGAGGAAATATGGCAAATTCGGGCGATCTGGCTTAAATCAGACAATTACCGTCTCATCGGTAAAGCCGATCTGATCGAGTCCCACGACGGCGAATTTATCCCCGTGGAATACAAACGGGGCAGTAAGGGCGAATGGGATAACGACGAGTTGCAGGTGTGCGCTCAAGCCATCTGTTTGGAAGAAATGACGGGAAAAAGGCTAGATACTGGCTATATCTACTATGCCAGTTCTCACCAGCGTCAACCGGTGGCGATCGATCTTGCTCTACGGCAACGGGCGATCGCTACGATCCGAGCAATTGAAACCCTGATCCAGACGGGAAAAATGCCACCGGCGGTCTATTCACCCCGCTGCAAGGGATGCAGTTTGTTCGATCGCTGCTTGCCCCGATTAACCGAAAAAGTCCAACGATATCGAGAGGAAGACTAAAAAATATGGGAACGGTATATGTGACAAGAGAAGACGCATTTCTCGGCAAAAATGACGAGCGTTTAACGGTCAAAGCATCCAAAGAAACGATCCTCGATGTTCCTTTATTGAACGTGGAAGGAGTGGTGATTTTCGGACGGGGTTCAGTTTCTCCCGCATTGGTGATCGAATTGTTGGAACGTCATATTCCGCTCAGTTTCGTCACATCCACCGGACGCTATCTCGGTAGATTGGAACCGGAGATGACCAAAAATATTTTCGTTCGTCGAGCGCAATGGCAGGCCGCCGGCGATTCCCCGAAAGCCATTCATTTAGTGCGGGGATTCGTCCGCGGCAAGCTGAAGAATTACCGCAACATTCTACTCCGTCGTCAACGCGATCGAAAAGAGTTGGATTTACAAACGGCGATCGCTTGTCTGGAAGCAGCGATCGGCTCGATCGAAACAACCTCGGCGATCGATTCTCTCCGGGGGTTAGAGGGAGCCGGAAGCGCAGCCTATTTCAGTTGTTTTGATTCCTTAATTCTCGGCGATACTTTTACCTTTGCCTCGCGTAACCGTCGCCCCCCGCGAGATCCGGTCAATTCTCTTTTGAGTCTGGGTTATGCGTTATTGCGCCATGACGTGCAGAGTGCGATCAATTTGGTCGGTTTTGACCCCTATCTCGGTTATCTTCACTATCAACGTTACGGTCGCCCCTCGCTGGCACTGGATCTGATGGAAGAATTTAGAGCGATCGTCGTTGATGCCGTGGTTCTCAATGGGATCAATCATCCTTATCTTACCCCCGAACATTTCACCACCGAACCCTTAAGCGGTGCGGTTTCCCTCACGAGAGAGGGGTTACAGATTTTCCTGCGCTTGTACGAACAGAAGAAACAATCCAAGTTTAAGCATCCGGTAATGGGTAAACAGTGTACTTATCAAGAAGCTTTCGAGATTCAGGCCCGACTAATGGCGAAATATCTGATGGACGAGACGGATAAGTATCCACCTTTGATTTTAAAGTAGGTAGAGGCGGTCATGTATTTTGTTGTCAGTTACGACATTTCCGATGATAAGCGACGAACCAAAATTCACAATACGTTAAAGTCCTACGGCCAACGGGTGCAGTATAGTGTTTTTGAGTGCGATCTAACCGATACCCAGTACGCTAAGCTGCGCGGGCGCTTGAGTAAGTTGATCAAACCCGATACCGATAGCATCCGCTTTTATTTTCTCTGCGCCTGTTGTCGGGGTAAAGTGGAACGCATCGGTGGTGAGTTACCCCGGGATAATACAATTTTTTTTGTTTAGCTCGGTTGCGCTTCCGGGTAGCTGTAAAAATTCTTAACTATTATGTGGTGGCTGAAAAGCTTATGGAATATAGATTCGAGATGATTTTCCTTTCCAACGCGGGGCGCACCTTATCCCGTAAGGTTTTGCGGGGTCTTGAAGAACTGGGTCACTTGCTGTATGATTGGTTTATTGCGGGTGCGGCGCATACGAACCTTGAAAATCCCATAGCGTATAGCTTTTACCACTGGGCGGTTCCAATTAATCTTAAACCCTACTAGGGATTGAAACCTCCCAGATTTTGCCTCTCAGTCCTGTCTGGTTGGTTCCAATTAATCTTAAACCCTACTAGGGATTGAAACAGTGATACTTTCAAGCAGTCAGTAGAAGATGGAAGTTCCAATTAATCTTAAACCCTACTAGGGATTGAAACGATTTTAGATTCTACTGTAGAAAAGATAAGCACTCGTTCCAATTAATCTTAAACCCTACTAGGGATTGAAACTTTTAATTTTTATTCTCTAATTTCTAAAGTTATCCCCCAGTTCCAATTAATCTTAAACCCTACTAGGGATTGAAACGCGGAAAATGGGGGGGCTTACTGGCTGCTCGAGTTCCAATTAATCTTAAACCCTACTAGGGATTGAAACGATGCAAAAAATAACCCCTAGCAAAATTAAAAGCGTTCCAATTAATCTTAAACCCTACTAGGGATTGAAACATCTACTCCAGAGGACACACCCCCGCATCCTCGTTCCAATTAATCTTAAACCCTACTAGGGATTGAAACATTATTAATTATTTTGCAGTTAACTAACATTACCGTTCCAATTAATCTTAAACCCTACTAGGGATTGAAACAAAGCCGCAGAGCAAAAAGGTGCGCGAATTTATCGTTCCAATTAATCTTAAACCCTACTAGGGATTGAAACGTCGGATCGGACATTGGCTCGCTGTACCGACTTAGTTCCAATTAATCTTAAACCCTACTAGGGATTGAAACATTAGTTTGATTCGCGGCAATAAATCGAGAATTAGCGTTCCAATTAATCTTAAACCCTACTAGGGATTGAAACAACAGCTATCCGGGAAGGAATTGATCTAGTAGGTGTTCCAATTAATCTTAAACCCTACTAGGGATTGAAACCTGGCCACGGGGGGTACGGGGGGATCGAACTTCGTTCCAATTAATCTTAAACCCTACTAGGGATTGAAACTAAGATAAATGCGACAAATCACGGCAATATTCAAGTTCCAATTAATCTTAAACCCTACTAGGGATTGAAACTTACTTTGAGGCAGATCCCAAGAATTTGCAAAAAGTTCCAATTAATCTTAAACCCTATTAGGGATTGAAACAGGATAAAGCCGAAGATATAGCACTGACTCCAGACGTTCCAATTAATCTTAAACCCTATTAGGGATTGAAACTAAAGTCGCTGCAAATTCCTTCATTTTTTCCTCTCCTGTTCCAATTAATCTTAAACCCTATTAGGGATTGAAACCACATTGCAAGAATTGATTAAGTTTGATCTGATTGTTCCAATTAATCTTAAACCCTATTAGGGATTGAAACTTAGTTGTTCGACTGCCGGCACAACTGGAACCCCAAGTTCCAATTAATCTTAAACCCTATTAGGGATTGAAACCGGCTCCCCCGCTATGTCTCCCCCCCGTCCACACGTTCCAATTAATCTTAAACCCTACTAGGGATTGAAACTAGCCTTAGACGATCGATCAAGTGGTTCATCTGTACGGTTCCAATTAATCTTAAACCCTACTAGGGATTGAAACATTTATGGTAAAAATTAACGAGAATGTTGTCCGGGTGTTCCAATTAATCTTAAACCCTACTAGGGATTGAAACAACTTTTTGCCACTAAATACGGTGCTAGTTTCCTCGTTCCAATTAATCTTAAACCCTACTAGGGATTGAAACCGGGTCGCTGGATTATAAGCATTGGTGCCTAGTCTGTTCCAATTAATCTTAAACCCTACTAGGGATTGAAACTTCCCGTCTGAAACCATTATCTCTGATTTCTTAAGGTTCCAATTAATCTTAAACCCTACTAGGGATTGAAACTGATCAAGTTTGTTTCGTGAACGTGAATAGTTTGAGTTCCAATTAATCTTAAACCCTACTAGGGATTGAAACTAGGTATTCGCTAGACAGAGAGAACTGTAAATTATTGTTCCAATTAATCTTAAACCCTACTAGGGATTGAAACTTACAGTTCCGTAAATCCAAACTCGGCTAATTTTGTTCCAATTAATCTTAAACCCTACTAGGGATTGAAACTAAAAATTTAAGTACCACAGAGTCTATCAGTTTGGTTCCAATTAATCTTAAACCCTACTAGGGATTGAAACCATTAAAAAGGAGATGCACATTTTTAACGCTTTCCCCGTTCCAATTAATCTTAAACCCTACTAGGGATTGAAACCGCCCTTTTTTTACCATGAAAGGAAAATTTTTAGAGTTCCAATTAATCTTAAACCCTACTAGGGATTGAAACGTAAACTCTATTTCTGGCCGATTCCAGAAATAAGGTTCCAATTAATCTTAAACCCTACTAGGGATTGAAACCTCGTTGTGGAAACCGCCGATTTCTCGACCTTCTTGTTCCAATTAATCTTAAACCCTACTAGGGATTGAAACGTAAGTAAGGCTTTCAATTCCCGATCCAACGCTTGTTCCAATTAATCTTAAACCCTACTAGGGATTGAAACCAATCAATTATCGAAGGCGATAGAGGAGCGGATGTTCCAATTAATCTTAAACCCTATTAGGGATTGAAACAGGAATCGATCAAGCTAATATTTCTCGATCACTACAGGTTCCAATTAATCTTAAACCCTATTAGGGATTGAAACAGAGGCTTATTAAAGTGGCGGAAAATGCAGGTCTGTTCCAATTAATCTTAAACCCTATTAGGGATTGAAACAAAGGACTAAGATAGAACTATTTACCGGTGCAGCTGTTCCAATTAATCTTAAACCCTACTAGGGATTGAAACTTGATCGGACTTGGTTTGAGATTCTCGATAAAGGTTCCAATTAATCTTAAACCCTACTAGGGATTGAAACAAAAAAAAGAGGTGGCGACCTACGGGGAACCTCCGCTTGTTCCAATTAATCTTAAACCCTACTAGGGATTGAAACCGGACCAATCGGCGATCAGAAGCAGCAGATAATCGTTCCAATTAATCTTAAACCCTACTAGGGATTGAAACTAAATACTCGATAAATATAAGTAATTCTTATAATGTTCCAATTAATCTTAAACCCTACTAGGGATTGAAACCCAATTAATAGCGGTTCCCATAAATTTACTCCTTTTGTTCCAATTAATCTTAAACCCTACTAGGGATTGAAACAGGAAATAATAGCAAGCGCTCGATCAATTATTGGCGTTCCAATTAATCTTAAACCCTACTAGGGATTGAAACAAGAGCCATCGTAACTCCCCCGATAGTTGATCCCGTTCCAATTAATCTTAAACCCTACTAGGGATTGAAACTTTTCCTTCCAAGAATAAAGCCGAGGATAGTGAGGGTTCCAATTAATCTTAAACCCTACTAGGGATTGAAACGATTCTAAGATAGAGATTACCTGCTTATCTGTTAGTTGTTCCAATTAATCTTAAACCCTACTAGGGATTGAAACACGGTTATCAATTGTCGATTTAAAAGATAAAACTGTTCCAATTAATCTTAAACCCTACTAGGGATTGAAACCAAAAAAATCTCATTAGCTCTCCCTTTAAACTAATGTTCCAATTAATCTTAAACCCTACTAGGGATTGAAACCATTTAGTTTCCCTATCAATTCCCCTTTTGATTCGTTCCAATTAATCTTAAACCCTACTAGGGATTGAAACCGCAATTATTTAATCCTCTTATAGCCAATCCTTCTTGTTCCAATTAATCTTAAACCCTACTAGGGATTGAAACAGCGATAATACTATCGATTGGATGCCAGAACGCCCAGACGTTCCAATTAATCTTAAACCCTACTAGGGATTGAAACTGACTCTAAGATTTAAGCTAATTAACGTGGAAAGTTCCAATTAATCTTAAACCCTACTAGGGATTGAAACCAATCTCATGCAGATTGGGGATGGGAGCCTGATCGGTTCCAATTAATCTTAAACCCTACTAGGGATTGAAACCCTAGCGCCGGGACCGCATCCGCATCCGGGATTTGTTCCAATTAATCTTAAACCCTACTAGGGATTGAAACATAGCGACATATTATTACAGGGTGATGATGCTGAGTTCCAATTAATCTTAAACCCTACTAGGGATTGAAACAAGCTGAGTTTTATTAGCATGGGTATGGCTATTATTCACAGCCGGTTCCAATTAATCTTAAACCCTACTAGGGATTGAAACCGAGAATGGCTGATTTAAGAGTTTTATGCTTAGCAGCCACGCCCGCCTGATTGGTGATTCCCACTATAGTCCAGTTCCAATTAATCTTAAACCCTACTAGGGATTGAAACTTATAAGGCCACTATAGTAGCCTTTTGTACTTAATCGTTCCAATTAATCTTAAACCCTACTAGGGATTGAAACTTCTCCCCAGCAATCACCTTTTCCTTTTCCCGATAGTTCCAATTAATCTTAAACCCTACTAGGGATTGAAACCCCTGCAAAAAAATCCGGCAAGAAGATCGAGAGTGTTCCAATTAATCTTAAACCCTACTAGGGATTGAAACAGTCTGACACCGTGCGATCACCTGCTGTATGCAATGTTCCAATTAATCTTAAACCCTACTAGGGATTGAAACTGCAATCTGCATACAATTCAAAAAATCCCAGAACCTTGTTCCAATTAATCTTAAACCCTACTAGGGATTGAAACATTTCATTCTGGAACGCCTGATAATTAGCATTTAGGTTCCAATTAATCTTAAACCCTACTAGGGATTGAAACGTTTGCTTCGCTGAATTGGGAGGCTAGTCTGCCTGGTTCCAATTAATCTTAAACCCTACTAGGGATTGAAACTTTACAGCATCCTAATGAGATTTGGGAACTAGACGGTTCCAATTAATCTTAAACCCTACTAGGGATTGAAACTCACATTCACCACCACCCCCGACAAAGAAACCCAGGTTCCAATTAATCTTAAACCCTACTAGGGATTGAAACCTCTTGGAAATGGCCAAGGACAGGGAGTTAAATCTAGTTCCAATTAATCTTAAACCCTACTAGGGATTGAAACTTACAGTTCCGTAAATCCAAACTCGGCTAATTTTGTTCCAATTAATCTTAAACCCTACTAGGGATTGAAACTTCGGTAGAAAGTATCAGCAGGATAGGCGATTAAAGTTCCAATTAATCTTAAACCCTACTAGGGATTGAAACGTAGAAATTACTTTGCCTAATGGTGAAAAATTACAGTTCCAATTAATCTTAAACCCTATTAGGGATTGAAACTTCTTTATTGTATAAATATTCATACTTAACGTCAGTTCGGGATAAGGGAGGAAAGAAAAGGCGGGGGCTAGTAAGCTGAAAAATATATAGGGTTTGCTGAATAATGGTAAAAACCTTACAGGAAAGGGCTTTTAGCTTGATTGAGAGCTTCCCAAATGCACTTAAATCTGCTAGAATCTCTTAAAACCCTTGCATCACCCT
>NZ_JAJTDH010000035.1:0-87640 GCF_021300285.1 Microcystis sp. 49638_E5
AAAGATTAATTATTGTGACTAACTCTTTTGGTTAGAAAAAGATAAACTTGAGAATCTTAAGTCAAATTTATTGACTCAAAATCAGCTGTACTTAATTTAAATGAAACAGCCCTAGGGAGTGGGGGGGTGGGGAGAAGGGAGTTTTTTGCTGTGAACAGTGAACAGTGAACTGAAAACTCACATCTGATAACTGATCACTGATCACTGACTAAATCCTGCTATAATTTGGGGGAATAAGTATAAAAATATTAATTGCTCGATCGCTAATTATGGAAGATACCCTGCCGCTTATTTACGTTTCTGGATTGCTAATTTTCGTGATTGGTTTAGGAATTTTTGTCATCGTGCAAATCTTTAAAACCCGTCGAGTAGAAGGAACCTTTAACAAGCTACAAAAGAAATTGCAAAAAGAAAAAGGTACAGCTAAAGATTACTATGAATTAGGGAGTCTTTATCTCGATAAAAAACTCTATGTTCAAGCATTGAGTTTACTACAAAAGGCTTTAAAAATCTCTGGGGAAGAAAGCATCGAACCAGAAAATCAAGCCCTAATCTACAATGCGATCGGTTTTTCCTATTTTGCCCAAGAACAATTAGAATTAGCGATTCGTAACTACAAAGAAGCAATTAAACTTTATCCTGAATACTCTATCGCTCTCAATAATCTTGGCAATGTTTACGAAAAGAAACAAATGGCTAAAAAAGCTCTCGAAACCTACGAAGAAACTCTCAAATTTGATCCTAACAATACCGTAGCGAAAAAGCGAGCCGAATCCCTGCGTAAACGCTTCGCCGAATCGAAATAGTTTTGACTACTGATCAAATTCTTTTTAGAGATCGAAGAATCTTCGATCTCTTTCTTTATTTCAAGCCATAAAACACCACGATTAAAACTGGGGTTAAAATCGTCAAAATTAAATTTAGGGGCGCACCCAAACGGGTAAAATCGAGGAATTTATAGCCGCCTGGTGCATAAACCATGGTGTTAGTTTGATAGCCAATCGGTGTTAGATAACTATTAGAAGCAGCAAAGGTGACAGCATACATAAAAGCCAAAGGATTTAAACCCAAAGTTTTCGCCACTTCTACGGCGACGGGAATCATTAAAACCACGGCGGCGTTATTAGAGAGGATTTCAGTCAAAACTGAGGTAATTAGATAGAAGAAAACTAAGATCCAAAACCCCGAAAGATGGCCGCCGATAGCCACTAAATTATCTGCTAACCATTTAGTCGTTCCCGAGTTATCCATGGCAGTACCCAGGGGAATTAAACCCGCTAATAAAAAGATAATATCCCAACGAATGGAACCATAGACTTCCCCGGGTTTTAGACAGCCAGTAATTACCATTAAAACCACCCCAACTAAACTGGTGACGAGAATTGGTTGAATATCAAAAGCAGCAATAATAATCACCGACAAAGTAATTATTAAAGCAATAATCCCCTTATCCTTTCGCAGGGATTCGATATCTTTTTCTTCTAAGACTAATAATTCTCGCGTGGTTTGTAACCCAATAAAACTCTGTTTTGGTCCCTGAACTAAGAGCAAATCGCCAAACTTTAAAGGAATTTTCCCCAATCTTCCTTGTAGTAATTCCGAACCACGTCTAATCGCTAGAACTGTTGCGTTATAACGCTGACGGAATTTCAAATCTTTTAAAGTTGTCCCAATTAAACGGGAATTAGAGAGAATCAAAACCTCGGCTAATTTTTCCTCACCTGTAGTAATTGTCGATTCAATATCTCCTTTCTGAAATTTGACATCGGCAAAGATTTCTAAGCCTCGTTCATCTTTAATTTTTAATAGTTCTTCCCGACTACTATGAACGATTAAAATATCGCCAGCATTGAGAACTTTATCAGCTAAAGGTTGGGATAAATGTACCTTATTTCTGATTAATTCCAACACATCAAAATTAAACTTTCTTTGTAGTCCACTTTGGGATAAAGTTTGACCAATAAGATTAGAACGAGGGGCAATAATTACCTCACTCAGATATACTTTAGAACCGTAATCATCGTCTAAAAATTCCCCCGTGGAAGATTTGCGATCGGGTAGTAATTTCGGGGCAAAAATTGTTAAATAAATCAAACCTGCTAAAAAAGTTACTACTCCTAAAGCAGTGAATTGAAATAAACTAAATTCCCCATAACCCAGCTTGGCAGAAATACCACTAGCGAGAATGTTAGTAGAAGTCCCCACCACGGTAATCATCCCCGCTAAAACCGTGGCGTAGGAAAGGGGAATTAATAACTTAGAAGGGGAAATTTTTTGTTTTTTACACCAATCTTCAACGATAGGTAAAAAGATTGCCACCACTGCCGTGTTATTAATAAAAGCACTAATCGGCCCCACTAATGCCCCTAGGACAAATACCTGTTGGTGGGGACTTTTTCCCCCCCAAGCCAGCAAGCGATCGCGAATTACTTGAATCACTCCCGTGCGGGTAATTCCGGCACTAAGCACAAACATCGCCATCACCGTCACCGTAGCAGAACTACTAAATCCGGCGATACCTTCTTCAGGAGTAACTAAACCCAACAGAATCAGGACAATCGCCACACATAAAGCGGTTAAATCTACCGGTAGCCATTCCGCCACGAAAGCGACTAAAGCAACGACTAAAACCGTTAAAGTCAGAATAATTGGTGTTGGCATTGATTTATTTTTTCGTCATGAACCAGCGAATAAATAACTTCTCCAACTCGATCCAAACAAACATTAAGGCACTAAATCCAAAACAGATTAATAATTCTGTGCCACTAATCCATTGAGTGCCGAAGAAGCTTTGTAGAGGAGGAGCATAAATTAACAACAATTGTAGGATCGTTGTCAAGCCCACGGCGGCAATAATGTAAGGATTAGAGAAGGGATTCATTTGCACAGCTAACTGGGTATGGGAACGCACCGCTAAAGCATGACCCATTTGTGCTAAACAGAGGGTAGTAAATACCATGGTTTTCCAGCGTCCAGGATCTCCGATTTCGGGGGTTGCCTGAGTATATTGGTAAGCCCAAGCCATCATAATAATGGTCAGAATCGCAAACACCACACCGATGCGAATCATATACCAACCCAAACCGCGAGCGAAAATGCTTTCCCGGGGGCTAAAAGGTGGACGTTTCATCACATTAGGTTCGGCGGGTTCCATTGCCAGAGCCAGAGCCGGTAAACCGTCGGTGACAAGGTTCATCCAGAGGATTTGCAAGGGAGAAAGGGGTACACCGCCTAAACCGAGCAGAGGAGCCGCTGCAATCGTTAAAACCTCGCCAATATTACTGCCGAGAATGTATTTAATAAAGCGCCGAATGTTACTGTAAACCACGCGCCCTTCTTCAGTGGCAGCGACGATGGTGGCAAAATTATCATCCAGCAAAATCATATCGCTGGCTTCTTTGCTGACATCAGTTCCGGTAATGCCCATGGCGATGCCGATATCCGCTTGTTTTAGTGCCGGAGCATCGTTCACCCCGTCCCCCGTCATGGCGACGAATTTGCCCCGTTTTTGCAAAGCTTGGACGATTCTCAGCTTATGTTCGGGAGAAACACGAGCATAGACGCTCACACCATCTACCTCTCTCTCTAGATCATTCTGAGACATTTTTTCTAATTCTTTACCCGTGATTACTCGCTCCCCGGGGGCAGCAATGCCTAATTCAATGGCGATCGCCTTGGCGGTTAATTGGTGATCTCCGGTAATCATAATCGGACGAATTCCCGCTTGACGACAGAGGGCAACCGCTTCTTTAACTTCTTTGCGGGGTGCATCGAGCATTCCCACCAATCCCAACCAAACCAAGGATTGTTCCTCACTATCTTCTCTTTCCGCTTCTGGCACTTCTGTCATCGGTTTATAGGAAAAACCTAAGACTCGTAGGCCATTACCCGCCATTTCGTCATTTTGTGCCAAAATACGGCTTCTTTGTTCAGCTGTTAAGGGTTGACTTTCCGCCCCAACTTGGATCAGAGAACAACGTTCGAGAATTAATTCTGGTGAGCCTTTGGTAAACATTAAATAGGCAGAATCCCCCAAACCTAACTGGGCATTCTCACAGATTACTGACATTCTCTTTCTTTCGGAAGAAAAGGGAAATTCGCCTAAACGAGGGCTTTTGGGTGCTAATGCTTCCCGATATAGTCCTCCTTTACCCGCTAACGTCAGTAAAGCTCCTTCGGTGGGATCGCCTAAAATTAACCATTCTTGCGCTTTATTTTGCAAAAGTGCATCATTACACAGCACACAAGCCGTTAAAATTGCCTGTAGTTCGGGATCACTTTCACTAACACCATTAAACTCACCGATAGGCGCGTAACCTTCCCCCGTGACAGTAATTGTCTGCTCGGAAGTATTAACTTTCTGCACCACCATTTTATTTTGAGTTAAAGTTCCGGTTTTATCGGAGCAAATCGTCGTTACAGAGCCTAAAGTTTCCACTGCCGGCAATTTACGGATTAAAGCTTGTCTTCTCACCATTCTTTGGGTTCCAATTGCCAATGTCACCGTTACCACTGCCGGTAAACCTTCGGGAACAACGGCCACAGCCATACTGAGGGAAGTTTCGAGGAATGATTCAAAAAACTGCCAACCAAAGCGAATTACGCCCCCAAGCACGACTAGAGCCACTAAAGCTAGGGAACTACTCACTAAAACGTTACCTAACTGCGACATTCGCTGCTGTAGGGGAGTTGGTTCACTTTCTACTCCTTGCAACATGGCGGCAATTTTACCGATTTCCGTATCCATTCCCGTCTTGGTAATCGCCACTTTCCCCCGCCCCTGTACTACTTCTGTACCCTGATAGACGAGGTTAATGCGATCGCCTAAAGAGGCATCCTCCGGTAAAACCTTCTGTGCTTGTTTATTCACCGATTCCGCTTCCCCCGTTAAGGCAGCTTCCCGGATTTGCAGGTTTTGTGCTTCTAATAATCTGCCATCGGCGGCAATTTGTACCCCCGCTTCCAGCAACATGATATCCCCGGGGACAAGTTCCTTGGCCGCCACTTCAAAGGTGCTACCATTACGAATAACCCGGACTTTCGGCGAGGATAACTGCTTAAGGGCGGCTAAAGCCTTTTCTGCCCGACTTTCCTGTAAATATCCTAAAATACCGTTTAAAATAACAATTGTAAAAATAGCGATCGCATCTTTGGGAAATTCCCCTTTTTTTAAGTCCAAAACTGCCGAAACCACCGCCACGGCAATCAGCATCACTAACATAATGTTAGTAAACTGTTCCCATAAAATCATTAACGGGCTACGTCCCCCCGTTTCTTTTAGTTCATTTAAACCGAAAATATCTTTTCTTTTAACAATTTCGTCCTCAATTAAGCCGGTTTCCCCATTGGTTCTCAGGATTTCGAGGGTTTGTTCCCCAGTTAAATTATGCCAAGCACGATTATTCTCTATTTCCGAGACTTGAGGTGACGTAGTGGGAAAAGTCATAGCGATCAATTGAAGAGGGTGTACGCGTGAACTAAAAAGGTAAGCGAATTAAGCTAATTACATATCACAATATCAGTTATCAGTTATCAGTGACCAGTAAGCAGTGACCAGTTATCAGTTATCAGTGACCAGCAAACAGTTATCAGTGACCAGTAAGCAGTCATCAAGGAAGTGGGGAGGGGTAATTATGAATTATGAATTATGAATTATGAAGTGGGGTGTGGGCTTCGCCCGTGAGCTTTTGTCGAACGCTGAACTCAGGCCGAGGTCCGAACGGGTGTGGGGAAATGGGGAGAATAAATAAAAATAATCTCCTGTCTCCTACCTTTTGCCTCTTGCCCCCTGCCTTCTCGACAATCTGAAAAAAAATGTAACGAAATGTGAAGTATAATAGCGAATGTGATAAAGACAAGACATTAGAGAGTAGATAGGAAACGATGCGAGTTGCGATCGCTGGTGCGGGACTAGCCGGATTATCTTGTGCGAAATACCTTGTCGATGCGGGACATACGCCCATCGTACTGGAACGTCGCGATGTATTAGGGGGAAAAATTGCCGCTTGGAAAGATGCCGATGGGGACTGGTACGAAACCGGTTTACATATCTTCTTTGGCGCTTATCCCAATATGCTGCAATTATTCCAAGAATTAGGCATAGAGGATCGTTTACAGTGGAAAGAACACTCGATGATCTTCAATCAGCCGGAAAAACCAGGGACCTATTCGCGGTTTGACTTCCCTGATATTCCCGCCCCAATTAACGGTATTGTTGCCATTCTCCGCAATAACGATATGTTAACTTGGGAGGAAAAAATTAAATTTGGACTCGGTTTAATCCCTGCCATTGTTAAAGGCCAAAGTTACGTCGAGGAGATGGATAAATATTCTTGGTCGGAATGGTTAGAGAAACAAAACATCCCCCCTAGGGTAGAAAAAGAAGTGTTTATCGCTATGTCGAAAGCCCTAAACTTTATCGATCCTAACGAGATTTCCGCCACAATTCTACTAACAGCCCTCAACCGCTTTTTACAGGAGAAAAATGGCTCAAAAATGGCTTTTCTCGACGGTTCACCCCCGGAAAGACTCTGCCAACCTTTAGTCGATTACATCAGCGCTAGAGGTGGCGAAGTGCGCTTAAATGCCCCTTTAAAAGAGATACTCTTAAATGAAGACGGCACAGTTAAAGCCTTCTTAATGCGCGGTTTAGACGGTGGGGAAGATTATCTTTTTGAAGCAGATATTTATGTTTCGGCGATGCCAGTAGATCCTCTAAAAGTTTTACTGCCTAAGCCTTGGCAAGAAGATAAATTCTTTCAAAAACTAGAAGGATTAGAAGGAGTTCCCGTCATTAATTTACACCTCTGGTTTGATCGCAAACTAACCGACATCGATCATTTATTATTCTCCCGTTCGCCCTTACTCAGTGTTTATGCTGACATGAGCAACACCTGTAAAGAATACGCTAACCCCGATCGCTCGATGTTAGAATTAGTTCTCGCTCCCGCTCACGATTGGATTACTAAATCCGATCAAGAAATTATCGCCGCCACGATGAAAGAACTAGAAAAACTCTTTCCCCAACATTTTACTGGCGATAATCCCAGTCAATTGTTAAAATATCATCTGGTGAAAACTCCTCGATCAGTTTATAAAGCCACCCCTGGCCGACAAGCTTATCGACCTTCTCAGAAAACTCCGATCGAGAATTTTTATCTCGCCGGTGACTATACCATGCAAAAATATTTAGGAAGCATGGAAGGAGCGGTTTTATCAGGAAAATTAGCGGCAGCAGTGATCAGCAAAGATCACCCCGCAGCACCGCTAAACCCGAATAAAAACCAATCCACACCAGTGTCCAGCGCTCGTTAATTCTCTGGCTAGGGACTAATGACGAAAATGGCCTTGAGTGAGACAATGCTATATCATTAGCCACAGTTCGCCGTTAATCTAAGTCAATCATTCCGCCCCAGCAGAATGCTCCAATTGCCAAAACCGACCCACCCCACCAAACCCCTCGTCTCCCTTGCGGAGTCCTACGAACTCTGTCGCCGGATTACAGAGAAGTATTCCAAAACGTTTTATCTCGGTACTCTCCTGATGCCGAAAGCAAAACGTCAAGCGATCTGGGCAATTTATGTCTGGTGTCGTCGTACCGATGAACTGGTCGATGGACCCCAAGCCCGGTTAACTACCCCTGAAACCCTCGATTTATGGGAAAAACAGCTAGAAACCGTCTTTTCTGGGGTTGCCCTCGAGGATGCCGATGTCGCTCTCGTGGATACTCTAGAAAAGTTCCCCATGGATATCCAACCCTTTCGGGATATGATTGCCGGGCAACAGATGGATCTCTATCGCAGTCGTTATCAAACCTTTGATGAACTAAAACTGTACTGCTATCGGGTGGCAGGGACGGTGGGGTTAATGTCCAGCGCGGTGTTAGGATTGGAAGATGGCGATCGCTCGGCTCCTTGGCGACGCAATCAAAGCGTCTATATTCCCCAAGAAGAAGCGATCGATCTCGGTATTGCCAATCAATTAACCAATATTTTGCGGGATGTGGGGGAAGATGTCCATCGTGGCCGGATTTATCTACCTTTAGAGGATTTAGAGCGTTTTAACTACAGCGAAGACGATTTACTCAAAGGGGTTAATGATCACCGTTGGCAGGCGTTAATGCGCTTCCAAATTGAGCGCGCTCGTTATTACTACGATTCCGCCGAAAGGGGGATCCGCGCCCTTAATCCCGATTCCCGTTGGCCGGTTTGGGCGGCTTTACTGCTTTATCAAGGCATTTTAGACGTAATTGAAGCAAATAATTATGATGTCTTCGCCCGTCGTGCCTTCGTGCCTTTAGCCAAGAAAATGCTCTATCTACCCGTGGCTTGGTTGCGATCGCAGGCGTTATAAAAATGCGACGGGTTTTGTCCCTTGCCGACTCCACCCGTCGAGTCTTACCTAGGGGCTGCTGAAAAAGTTTTTCGTGGGGGCAGGGTGTGGGGTGTGGGGTGTGGGGTGTGGGGTTTTATCCATTTTCAGGTGGTCAATTACCTAATTTTCAGGGAAAAAATCCCTAAATTTTCCCCCCAATCACTCCAATGGTAGGCACTTTTTCAGGGAAAAAAAGTCTAAAAGCCTTATCCTAACTTGGGTTTGGTTTTTCAGCGCGATTTAGGAGTCACCAACCAGAAGGGTCCAGTTTCCGTGCAGGGAACATCTCGATCGGTTTCGTAAACCACAAGACCATCTTGCCGATCCAAAACTAACGCTTCTCCTAGACGGACGTAGGATATAAATGGGCCGAGATAGCGGACGACAGGCTCATCGCTACAGGCCGGCAACACCCGATCATTAAAATACTCGTATCCCACATCCTCGACGCTTTCATAGTAGCGGACGCTGAGGTCATCGAGCGCTTTCCCGGGAAAGCGGTCTTGGATAGCTGACCGGAGAAATTCTGGCAGCGGTCGATCGGGCGATAATAATGTTCCAGATTTCATGGCTTTTCCCCCTAAAACTAAAGGAAGCGGGAAACTCTGACAAGTGCCTCCCCGATCGGGACTATTCACTTCCGCTCCCTACCCCGCCAATTTTTTACTAGGGATGGAAGCCAGCGCGGGGAGTTCCCTTTGTATTTATTGTAACAAATTTCCCCGCAAAGGTTCAGGGCGATACGGTGAGAACAGTTTTTCTTGATTTTTCGTTACAAAGATTGACAAATTTATCCTTTTATTTTGGCGATAATAATAATTACCAGGCGACAAGCCAGAACAAATAATGGAAATAGGGAAAGACGGACGAGGATGGGACTAACTAACTAGCCATGATGATAGCGAGAAAAGAAGTAGTTTAGTAGTGCCGAATTCTCGTTCCCGATCATTTAGGAGGTAGGAAAGATGACAATTTATGTCACCCGCGAGGGAGATAAACTGGTGGCCGATTCCCCACTGGAATTGGTAGAAAAATTACAACAATGTCAGGGTAGAATGGCGGAAACAAGACAGGACTTCATGACTCGGATGGCCGCACAGATGGTAGCCAGCCAAGGCGTTACTGTTCCCATCACCGACCCGGAGAATTTTATCGCCGAGCTAATCCACAACGATTTTCTCAGCGTGGTGGACAGTATTGATGGCTAAAAGTCGGACGGGGAATTGGCGGCAAAACTTAGCCCCTAGGGTTCCTAATACTTTACAATACTATTTTTCTTACTGATTACTGTTCACTGATTACTGATTACTGAAAAACCCCCATCACCCGATCAACAACATTTTTCAGGGTGATAGGATAAGCTGGAATTATCGAAACCGTAGAAATAATAGATAAAATGAGTAATCTCCTCTGGCCGCGTTTTCTCAAGAAAGCTTACCGTCAAGAACCAATAACTAGCTTTATCTTTACCGCAGCGGCAGTAGATGTCATCATCGGGGTTCTAGGACAAAGATGGACACTGCTATCTTTAGGGGCAACGATTATGGCGATCGCTATCTTCGCCAGGTGGCAACAGAGCCAAAAAAGCCAGCAAATCAACCAAGAAGAAGCGGCAAGATACTATTTACCGCCCCAATCGGGTCAAGTAGCTTTACCAACCCTGAAAAACGAAAAAAATCGACCTTCTTAGCTCAAAAATCTGACCTTGCTTGGCAGTCAATCCCCTCAAAGGCTAGAATCTATAGCACCGTTAATATTCAACTAAATTTATGAAATTCCGATTTATAGGTGGGGAGAAACTTGTCGGGGCAATTGTGGTCACTGTCTTAACCACGCTGACAATCGGAGAACATCAGCTTAGTCAGGCCCAAAGTCCCATTGCACCCCCTAAACCCGCAGCTGAAAGTGGCCAAAAAACCCCAGAAACTATCCTAGTAGAAGGTTTAGGCAGACTTACCCTCGCTAAAACCTTAGAAGGGCAACAATCCACCCCTAATGCTGTGATTTTCAGCCCCGATAACCAATTGGTTCTCGCTGGTGGTAGTGATACGGATCCTCTCCTGAGAATTTGGTCCGTAAAAACGGGGCAAAAAGTTTCCCAAACTCGCGCCCAAAGAACCAGCGTCAAAGCTTTAGCCATTAGTCCCAACGAAAGATTATTAGTTAGTAGCGGTTTAGATGGTTCGATTAATTTTTGGAATCTGGTGGAAGGCAAGTATTTAGGAATTGCCCTCGAACACGGTAATACGGTCCTCGCCCTCACCGTTACTCCCGATGGTAAAACCTTAATTAGTGGTGGTTTGGAAGGAATTCGCCTCTGGACAGTGCAACCCCCCCGCCGTCCCCTCTATCGTTTAAATTGGGTGGGTAATTTTGTTTATTCCCTAGGGATGAAATCCGATGGTGTCACCCTTGCCAGTGGTCATGAAAACGGTGAGGTAAATTTTTGGGACATCCGCGAGGGCAAATTTTTGTCGAAATTTTCCGCCCATCCCCAAGCGGTTAGCAAGCTTTTATACACTCCCGACGGCAAAAATTTAATTACGGGTAGTTTAGACCGCACGATTAAAATCTGGGATACGAGCAATAATAAGTTATTATTTACTCTCATCGGTCATACAGCCCGAATTCGCTCCCTGGCACTCCATCCTAACGGACAAATTCTCGCTAGTGCTAGTAATGACGGGGTGCGTTTATGGGATGTGACGACGGGTAAACAGTTAGCTTGGTTTGATAATAATTCCGACTGGGTGGAATCCCTAGCTTTTAGTCCCGATGGGCAGTATTTGGCTAGTGGTAATTATGATTTTAAAATTCGCCTCTGGCAATTCGTTCGTTAGGCAAAAATGCCCGCATTTAGCCTTTAACCACTTCTAGAAAAGCCGATTTAGCCGCCGCCTGTTCCGCCGCTTTTTTGCTTCTGCCTGTTCCCACTCCTAATTTCTGCTCATTTAACCACACTTCCGCACAAAAACGTTCTTGATCTAAGCCATTGATTTCTTTTACTAAATATTGCGGCAGTTTTTTGTATGTTGCTTGTGTCCACTCCTGCAAGGCATCCTTATAATTCTGTCGGGCCGGATCTCGACGAATTTCGGCCGCTTTTTCCCTTAGTGGCTCATCTAACCAAGAACGCACTAAAATCATTGTCTGTGTACTAAGATATAATGCTCCCAAGACCGCCTCAAAAGCGTCTGCTAGTCGGGAAATTCTCCCCGCTTGATCGATACTCGTACTACTTGATACCAACAAATAACGCTCGAAACCGTAGCGATCCGCAAATTCCGCCAGAGTGCGATCGCTAACCATCATCGATCGCAGCGCAGCAAATTCTCCCACTAGGGCCTCCGGATAGGTTTCTAACAATACCTCCGCCGCCACGAGTCTTACCACAGAATCGCCCACAAATTCCAATTGTTCATAATTCTTATCACGGGAAACACTGGGATGAGTTAGGGCCAAATCTAATAAATCCCATCTGACGGGGACATCAGCCGATAAACCCAGCTTTTCCACTAGGGTTTTTAATTGTTTTTGGCGACGCGGATCACTTAAGGACATGGGAGCGGGGAGCAGGGGTGTGGGGTGTAGGGTGTGGGGTGTAGGGTGTAGGGTGTAGGGTGTGGGGTGTGGGGTGTGGGGAGAATAAATAAAAGCAATCTCCTATCTCCTGAATACTGAATACTGACTCCTGATAACTGATAACTGATAACTGATAAGTACCTAAGCAAAATTAATTACACATTTCGATAAAGCTTTTGCCTCTTGCCTATTGCCTCTTGCCTGTCTTCACTAGGAAATTTATTTTGCATGACTACTTAAAGGAGAGAGTCAGACATAAGCCGAATTCTGTATTTCCCAACAGCAGTAAAATTGCTTTTACCTTTGTTGGAATAGAGGTTATCTATCTGGGATAATTGTCACCAATTACCTCAAGCGGTTCCTAAGAACGGGACAGGAAAAAGACCAACCTTTGTCCCTCCACCTTGCTCCCCACCGGGGTTTACCGAGCCAGTACCTCTCAATACTGCTGGTGCGCTCTTACCGCACCTTTGCACCCTTACCCCCAATCAGTTATCAGTTATCAGTTATCAGTGGAAAGTTATCAGTAAATTTACTTTCGTTACTGATTACTGTTTACTGATTACTGAAAAAAGGGGGCGGTATTTTTCTGTGGCACTATCCTCACGCTCACGCGCACTGGACGTTATCCAGCAAGTGTGGTCTTTCGGGAGTTCGGACTTTCCTCGGAATCATTGATAAAATGATCCCGCAACCTCTAGACCAACTCTCTCCCATTCTCTAGTATGACTTACCAGAGACTCGATCACCCATATATCCCAGTCAATAATCAGTGATCAGTAAACAGTGAACAGTGAAAAGACAGCAGGAAACTGCTATTTAATACTGCTCGCTTAATACATACTGCTCACTTAAAACTCAAATCTGATAACTGATAACTGATAACTGCTCAATGTCGATCGCTCTAAACGTTAACATTAAAGGTAATGGCTATCCGATTCTCTGTCTGCACGGTCATCCCGGTTCGGCAGGTAGTATGTCTGTATTTACCGATCATTTTTGCCAACGTTGGCAAACCCTGGCCCCGGATCTGCGCGGCTACGGTAAAAGTCGTTATCGCCTGGATTTTCAGCTAGAAGAACATCTAGAGGATTTAATCGAGCTGCTCGATCGCCAAAAAATCCAGCAATGTTTAATTCTCGGTTGGTCTTTGGGGGGTATAATCGCCCTGGAATTAGTATTGCGCCATCCCGATCGCTTTCCTGGTTTAATTCTCGTGGCTTCGGCTGCGCGGCCTTGGGGTAGTCATCCTCCTATCACCACCACGGATCTGATTTTGACGGGGATGGCGGCAATTCTCAATCAGATCAAACCGGGATGGCGTTGGAATATTGATACTTTTGCCCGTCGTTCGCTGTTTCAGTACCTTTTTTCACAACATCAAGCGATATCCTATCAATATCTCGCTCAAGATGCTGTTACCGCCTACTTAGGCACTTCTCCAGCTGCTGATCGCGCTTTAAATCGGGCTTTAAAAAAAGGTTACAATTGTTTAAAATCTCTTGACAGAATCACAATTCCCTGCTTGGTTCTGGCGGGGGCAAATGATCGCCATATTACCAGTGCCTCGAGCCAAGAAACGGCGGCAAAACTGAAACTGTCTCAGTGGAAATGTTACCCGGATACGGCCCATCTGTTCCCCTGGGAAATCCCCGACTTAGTTTTAGGGGACATTGATCATTGGTTGGCGGAGCATTTTAGCGATAAACTGGCAGGGTGAAGTGAAAACTACTGCCGTGGTCGGGGACACTATCCACCCAAATTTGACCGTAGTGGGCGCGAATAATCTTGCGACAGACCGATAAACCGATGCCATAACCTTCTTTACCCTCATCCCGTTTGAGACGCACATGACCCTCAAAAATATGCTCTTGTTTTTCTTCGGGAATGCCGGGGCCGGTATCACTGATGCTCACTTGTACTTTTTGAGTAGTACGATGGAGGACAGAAAGGGTAATTGCGCCGCCGGCGGGGGTATATTTGATGCCATTCTCCAAGAGATTAATAATCACCTGTCGGATTAACTCCTCATCAGCATAGACGGGGGGCAGATCTTGGGGGATATCGCTTTGGAGAATTAAAGTCTTTTCCTGAAAAGTATCGGTAAATTGGGACAAAATTTCCTGACAGAGGGCTTGCAGATAGAATTTACTCTGTTGGAGAGTGAATTGCGCCGCCATGCTCTTAGAAGCTTGCAGAATATCCGTAATCAAACGGTTCATAATCCGGAACTGTTTGCGGGCCTGTTGGTGCAGTTGTTCTCGTAATTGCAGACTGCGCTCAGTATCTGGTTGATGATAGGCTAATTCGAGGGTTTCCACGGCGATGGAAGCGGCGGTAAGAGGACTGCGTAAATCGTGGGCTAACATAGCCAAAATTTGGTCTTTAAATTTTAATTGTTCTAATAATTCTTCCTTTTCCTGTTTGAGACGAAAAACCTCATCGGCGATGCGGATGAGTTCGCCCGAATGTTCCACCTCTTGAAGTTGTGCATCATCAGCGTGATGATTTTTGACCTCCTCTTTAATCGCTTTTTGCCAACGTACCAACCATTTTTTAAACTGTTCCACCAGATTACTGCCCGCGAGGGTATGGCGGGGGCCGGGGGCAATTTTGACCAAGGCGGGGGTAGCTACAAGGCGAAAATGTTCGACTAAATGAGGTTGCTGGCGAATTTCGATGATTTGTAGGTCAATCGGGTAATCAGACTTTAAAGACTGGAGATAGGCCTGAATTTGACGGATAATTTCTTGAGAACTGGGACGGTCATCAACAAACAGCAAAAGTTGAATCGAGAGAGGCGTTGTCGTCTCTCTCCCTAAAGCAGTCAGTGGCTCGTTAGATGGGAGCATCGGAAAATTAGTAAACCTAGGGATTGACGAGATCGATCGACGATCGATCGACTTTTATCATATTCTTTATTGTAGAAGCTTAAGATAGTATAAAATCTACTCAACCTAATCTTAAAGTTTTATTCCTTAATTCTAAGAAGAAATCCTATGGCTTTTGGCTATGTTGCCCTAGTTCTCCACGCGCATCTCCCTTTCGTCCGCCATCCCGAAAGCGATTACGTCCTCGAAGAAGAATGGTTATACGAAGCAATCACAGAAACCTACATCCCTCTGCTGCAAGTTTTTGAAGGTCTCAAGCGGGACGGTATCGATTTTAAAATGACCATGAGCATGACTCCGCCGTTGGTGTCGATGCTGCGGGATCCGTTACTGCAAGAGCGTTATGAAGAACACTTAGGTAAGTTAGAAGAATTAATTGCTAAAGAAATCGACCATAATCAACACAATGGCCATATTCGCTACTTAGCCGAATATTACGCTGAATCCTTCCAAAGTATCCGACAAACTTGGGAAAAATACGATCGAGATCTGGTCAAAGCTTTTAAACAATTCCTTGACAGTAATAACCTAGAAATTATCACCTGTGGTGCGACTCACGGTTATATGCCCCTGATGAAAATGTACCCACAAGCGGTCTGGGCGCAAATTGAGGTGGCCTGTCAACACTACGAAGAAAATTTCGGTCGTCGTCCCAAGGGCATTTGGTTGCCGGAATGTGCCTACTACGAAGGGGTAGAAAGAATGTTAGCCGATGCGGGCATTCGTTACTTCCTCGTCGATGGCCACGGTATTCTCTACGGTCGTCCTCGCCCCCGTTACGGCAGTTACGCGCCCATTTTCACGGAAACCGGGGTGGCTGCTTTCGGTCGTGACCACGAATCTTCTCAACAGGTTTGGTCTTCCCAAGTCGGTTATCCGGGGGATATAGTTTATCGGGAATTCTATAAAGATTTGGGCTGGGAAGCGGAATACGAGTATATTAAGCCCTATATCATGCCCAACGGTCAACGCAAGAATATAGGCATCAAATACCATAAAATTACTAGCCGGGACGGTGGTTTATCGGAAAAAGGGCTTTATGACCCTTACTGGGCCAAAGAAAAAGCCGCCGAACACGCGGGCAATTTTATGTATAATCGCGAGCGGCAAGTGGAGAGTTTAGCGGGAATTATGGGCCGTCCTCCCCTGGTTGTTTCTCCCTACGATGCCGAGTTATTCGGTCACTGGTGGTATGAGGGACCCTGGTTTATTGATTTTCTGTTCCGTAAGTCCTGGTATGACCAAAATATCTACCAAATGACCCATTTAGCCGATTATCTCCGGGCTAACCCGACTCAGCAGGTCTGTCGTCCTTCCCAATCCAGTTGGGGTTATAAGGGTTTCCATGAATACTGGCTGAATGAAACTAACGCTTGGATCTATCCTCACCTACACAAAGGCACGGAACGGATGATTGAATTAAGTCATCACGAAGCGGAGGATGAATTACAGGAACGGGCTTTAAATCAGGCAGCCCGGGAGTTATTATTAGCGCAATCTTCTGACTGGGCCTTTATTATGCGAACCGGTACAATGGTTCCCTATGCTGTCCGGCGCACTCGTTCCCACCTGCTGCGGTTAAATAAAATCTATGAAGATGTGAAATCCGAGAAGATTGACTCTGGTTGGTTGCAAAAAGTCGAGGAAATCGATAATATTTTCCCCAATATTGATTACCGTGTCTATCGACCTCTGTAATCTGGGTGAGTAGATAGGGTTAGCTGAATAAATCTAAAAACCTTGTTGGGTAAGACTTTTAGACTTTTTGTCAATCAAAAAGTACCAGATATGGGAGTGGTCGGGGGGAAAATTCAGGGACTTTTTCCCTGAAAATTAGGTAATTTACCCGATGAAAATGGGTAAAACCCCACACCCCACACCCCACACCCTACACCCTGCCCCTAGGAAAAACTTTTTCAGCAGACCCTAGTTAATGCCTCCCTAATTTTTTAGGGATGCGGGGGTAATTCTGAGGCTAATTTGGCCAGAATTTTGGGTTTAAGTTCCTGGAGTTTCTGTTTTAACATCCGCTTGCTAATTTGTGGGCTGCCAATCTGGGCAAATTGACTATCGGTCAGCCATTGCTGCAAATTTTGGCATTGATTGGCGGGAATATTGGCGGTGATCACATTTTCGCAGATATTGCCGCCTTCGAGGGAGAAAAATAAAATCGAGTATTGACCGGTTTCGCCGAGGGTTTTGGTCATTTTTTGACCCTGGGGGGTTTTTAAGTCCAAATAACAGGGCAACCAGCGCGGCCCCTGTTGACGATGATAGAGGACAGTAATCCAGAGAATCATCGGGTGGGGTGTGGGTAAAAAGAGGAATTGATTATAACGGACACTAGCAACCCGGACGGGGATATCTTCTCGAGCCAACATTACCCATAAACTGGCAAAAATGCCGTCAGCAGCCTTGATACAGCGTGAGAAGACGATTTTTTGGCGCGGTTTATCCTCGGGCCAACTGGACTTGAGACAGATATCCTTCCCATTAGCACCAGAAACACTGGTTCGATCTAAATCATCAAGGGTTTTAGTTTTGCTGGTGTAATCGTCGATTTTTTTGACTATTTCACCGATACGATGCAATTTATTGGGTTGATTATTTTTGACTAGGGGTTCGAGTCGTTCGAGAAGTTGTAGTATATCTGTAACACTTTGCGGTCGATCGCTGGGTGCTTTGGCTAAACAGCGCAGGATTAACTGTTCTAATTCTGGCGGTAATTGCAAGCTAGGATTAAAGGGACGGGGTTCAACGTAGTGGTGAACCTCATACCAACCGCCAAAGGAGGGATTATCGGGAAAAACGGGCGTTTCTCCCGTGATCATCTCGTACATCATAATCCCAAAACTGTAGATATCGGAACGATGATCGAGTTCTTTACCTTCCATCTGTTCTGGGGAACAATAGGCTAAGGTTCCCATAAACGATTGGGTTTGGGATTCTCCCGATTGGATGAGTTTAGCGATGCCAAAATCGAGAATTTTCACCAATTCCCCTAATCCTGAGTCCTGAATCACGATAATATTGCTAGGTTTGATGTCCCGGTGAATAATCGGACACATCTCGCCTTGGAAGATAATACCCTTATGGGCGCATTCGATGCCGAAACAAATCTGACGGGTGAGATGAAAGAAGCGCGGGAGAGGCAGCGGGTGATATTTGATGATTTCTCCTATGCTTTCCCCCTGCAAAAATTCCATGACGTAGAAGGGGACTTCCTTTTCATCTACACCATAATCACGAACTTTAACAATATGAATACTTTTTTCGCCTAAAAGTGCCGAAATAGTCGCCTCTCGCTCGAAACGCTCGCGCATTTTTTTGTTGAGGAGAGTTTGCGAGAGGAATTTCACGGCGACGGTTACGCCACCTAATAGTTTATCTTCTGCTCGATATACTTGTCCCATGGCACCGCTACCGATCAACTCGACCAGTTGGTATCGATTGGCAAGTAAACGCCGATGTCTAGATTCTGCCGACATAGCTAGGCTACCGTTTTAATTATAGTGAGTCTGATGGAGAGAGTTTTTTTAAGAACTGCTGCAATTACTAGGTGATCGAGAGGACTTAATCTTAGAATGCTTTTTTTAGGTTAAAAGCATGATTGTTAACATATATTTTCAGGCATTTTTAGTCATTGCCTCTTGCCTAATTAATTTTTGGGGGTTAAAAAAATGAAAAAACTAAGTTTGACACTCCCGTCGCTAAAAGCGAGGGATTTTTGGTTCATCGAGTCCACTTAAATTAGATGCCTTGCGTTATCCAACCCAGAGGTGGTTCTCACGCTTGCGCGTTACTTTTCGTATGCCCTACGATAGTTGTATTTCTACAAAGTTTGCTTGAATTGAAGTGTTAACTCCAAATACTGCTTTGTCTAGTTCCTGTAAAGATTTTACATCACGAGCGGGTGAGAAACTAGAACTATTGAGTAGAAACCCAGATCTTTGATTTTCAAGGTGCAGATACCGTAGTGATTAGACTACAGGAGTTTTTAAATCGGTTGATTACCCTATCTGCTCTACTTATATAGTAGCTATTTAGCCTGAGTAGGTCAAGTCCCTTAAAAGAAGAAGTTATTCGAGATTTTGTCAGGAGACTGGACACTTATTTTTAATCGTTCTTCGTGTCACTGAGCCTTTACATTGATCCTTTACATTGAGCCTGTCGAAATGTGTCGAAATGTGGACACTGATCCTGTCGAAGTGCTGTTTTATATTGGTCGGGGTTTCATCTCGTCTCTAAAAGCGAGGGTCTTCGCCCCGACATTTGAGATAAAATCTCCAAATAGACAATTTGATTGATTATTATGACCACTGACTCCTGCCTGCTGATACCAAATCCGTTTTTAATAGTGTGATTAACTCCCAAGTTATCAATTGTTTCTCCCCGCTCCGCTCTCCCCACCTCCCCCCGCAACGCGCACGAAGTGGTCTTCCCTCTCCCTAATTCATAATTCATAATTCCCACTCCCCTATACCTTCTAAACAGGATTTAGTATGACTCCTAAACCACCACTACAGGAAACTCCCTAGCCCCCCTAAAACTTTTTTGCCGAAAGTGACCGATCTGCGTAATAATTCTTTAATAAAGATTTGTAAACTTGAAAATGATTATCCTTTCGCAGTGCTAGAGATTTAATGAGACGACTAATTGCGATCGAAAAAGCTCTGCTCATCGGTCATATTGTATCGATGGCTTTTGGACTAGCCGGATTGTTGCTAGTTCTGCCCCATCCCGAATTTGTGGTCAATTTACCAGATTTTGGCAAAACCTTCTTTGCTTGGTCAATGGCTGGGGGGGGTGTGGTGTATATGGTGTTAGGAATGGCAGCCGTGGCTGTTTATGCCTATCGGACTCTAGGAGTGTGGCACTGGTTAGGATTCATGGTTCCCGCTATCAGTTTATCCCTTTGTAGCGAACTATTAGGAACCAGTACCGGCTTTCCTTTCGGTCATTATCGTTATCTTTCGGGCTTAGGTTACAAAATTGCGGGTTTAGTCCCCTTTACTATCCCCCTATCTTGGTTTTATCTCGGTTTTAGTGCCTATATCATCGCTCGTGTTGGTTTATCCACTCTTGCTATACCCCAATGGCTACAAAATCTAGGATCGATCGCTATCGGGGCGGTATTATTAACTTCCTGGGATTTTGTCCTAGATCCGGCCATGAGTCAAACTACCATACCCTTCTGGATTTGGGAACAACCGGGGGCCTTCTTTGGGATGCCCTATGAAAATTTTGCCGGTTGGTTTGGCACGGGCTGTGTTTTTATGACGGTAGCCACTTTAATTTGGCAAGTGCAACCGGTGAAACTGCCAAGTCAAGATTTAACCCTGCCTTTTGTGATGTATTTGGGTAATTTTGGCTTTGCTACGGTCATGAGTATGGGTGCCGGTATTTATCCGCCGATTTTCTTAGGATTACTCACCGGTATTCTGCCTTTAACACTCCTCTATAATCGCGCCAAGGCTGTTGCTTCCGGGCAAACAGTGGCAACCAGCGAAGTAACAACCCTAAAAATTCCCGTTGTTTCGGTGAGAGGAGCCAAATAAGTTGTTAACTGAGATAATTCTCGGTGCATTCTGCCTGGGGCTACTACTGTCTCAGGCTGTTGCCTTTTTTATCCTTCTTTCCCGTCTGCTAAAAGGGGCGCGTCGTCGTCCTCCCCTGACTCCCCAACCCCCCACCCCGGAGATGTTAGGGACAGTAAGCGTGATTGTGCCGACGTTAAACGAAGTGGCCAGGATTGACGGTTGTTTACAGGGATTGAGTCAACAGAGTTACGAAGTGCGAGAAATTCTGATTGTCGATAGCAATTCCCAAGATGGTACGCGGGAAAAAGTCAAGGAGATGGCGGCAAAAGACCCCCGCTTTCGCTTGAAAACCGATTATCCTTTGCCCCCCGATTGGGTAGGTCGTCCCTGGGCGTTACACAATGGTTTTTTGTTTAGTTCTCCTAAAAGTGACTGGATTTTGGGCATTGATGCCGATACCCAACCCCAAGCAAATTTAGTCGCCAGTTTAGTTAAAGCTGCGATCGCAGAAGGTTACGATTTAGTTTCCCTGTCGCCGCAATTTATCCTCTCCTATCCGGGAGAATGGTGGTTACAGCCGGCTTTATTGATGACTTTGCTCTATCGCTTTGATGCGGCCGGAGTGCGCGGGCAAGATCCCCAACGAGTCATGGCCAATGGTCAATGTTTTCTCTGCCGGCGGTCAGTTTTAGCGGCTTTAGACGGTTATAGCGGGGCAAAAGGTTCTTTTTGCGATGATGTCACCCTGGCCCGTCTAGCGGCGACGAAAGGCTATCGGGTGGGATTTCTCGATGGGGCGAAGTTGATTCGCGTGCGGATGTACGAAGGACTTAAGGAAACTTGGCGCGAATGGGGCAGATCCCTTGACCTCAAAGATGCCTCCTATCAGGGGCAATTATGGGGCGATTTAGCTTTATTAGCTCTTACTCAGGGATTACCGATAATTATCACCCCTTTACTGCTCACAGCTTTGATTTTTGGCTACAATTTCCTGAGTTTAAAAATTGTTTTGACTTTAAACCTGCTGCTGTTATTGATTCGTTTTGCCCTTTTATTGGCTGTCTCTCCTAGCTACTATCGGGGCAAAAAAGTCAATCTATCTTCGGGATTATTTTGGCTATCTCCCCTCGCGGATCCGCTGGCAGTTATCCGCATTTTTATCTCTGCTTTTACCCGTCCCCAAAGTTGGCGCGGTCGATTGTATCAGTGAATTGGAAAATAAACATTGGGTGTATTAGGCCCCCCTAACGGTAGATTGATTCATGAATCAATCTACTATGAGAGCAAAAACCTGTACTCCTCTACTCCCTAGCTTACCTCATAAGCCATTAAGAGTAGCAAAAAAAAGAATTAGATTCGGAGAATGAATCAGCCCCAGTATTAAGGGGGAATTGGCACCCTCCTTATCAAGGGGGGCAGGGTAGGGTTGATTCATGAATCAACCCTACTATGAATCAACCCTAGAAGGCAGGGGGAGATCGAAGGCAAAATCTATCTTCTATGTAATTAGAACCACTTACTTAGAACAGCCTTAATTATACTAGCCTTTTCACTTAAAACCGAGGAATATGATTAAAAAGATGACGCATGACCACAAACTCCCAACAAAATAACGAATAGCCATAACCCTGCTGCTCCACCGTCCTCACCTGAGCTTGTAAACCCTTTAAGGAAAAATCAGGATTCCAACCCGCATATAAACCCACCCCCACCGGCACATACCGGGAAGCTGTCGCCAGTCCCGATCCCGAAAGACTTGCCGCCACCTGATTGGGAGTTTTCCGATAGATCTGTAAGACCACCTCATCCACAATCCCTTGACGCACCCAAGCCAACCAATTTTGATTATATTTATTCACCGCAAAAGAGTGAGGATTAGGCGAAAGACTCACCACCAACTTGGGATTAATCGCCTTGACATGATCATGTAACTTGCGGGTTAAATTCGTTAAAGCTTGACTTTTATTACCAAAAACACGCGGAACTGCCCAATGATCATCTAACTGAATCCCCGCCAAATCTTTTTCTTTTAAAATATCTTCCATATTCCCCAAAAGATAGGCTTGTACCTGCGGATTCGCCGGATCTAACCAGACATTGGTTTCCACCACCGTCTTCCCTGCGGGCGTTTTTAATAGCCAATCCGGATGCTTTTTGGCAATGGGATCCTTAGGCGATAACATCAAACCATACTCAAACCAAGCAAATGGCTTCAAACCCTGCCGTAAAGACTCCTTAACCGCTGCCCTCCAGGGATTGCTCAACGGCGGCACAAACAACCAATTCGTCGGACGTTGGGAAGTCGGATAAAGCGTTCCCCTAAACCCATAAACACTAAAATACACCCGGTCATAACCCGATCGCGAAAGATGATTTAACACCTCGTCTAAGGACGTAGTGTGATGTAACAATATCGTGCCAATATTGGTTAACCAAACCCCCTTCATCTGCTCATTTTCCACTGCCTTTCGGGGAGCCGCTCGGTGAGTAACCAACAACAAAAAAGCCACTCCAGCAACAATCCCAAACCTCTTTAGGTACTTGCTAAACTTAACCATGATTGCCGATTAATCCCACCAAGATATTTGATAATAGTATTATTTTAGTCCGATTTTTGATATTCAGTTCATCATCAGCAGGCCCTATTTAGTCATACTAAATCTGGTTATTAAAAACTGATTATCAGTGAACTAAAAAATAGATATCGGGTGTATTAGGCCCCCCTAACACACCCAGAAAAGATTTTAGGAAAAATTAACCGACGACGCAGAGAATATCCGATGCGTGACTAGCGGTATTCACTTTGTCATCCATATAGCTAATTTTGCCTTCTGCATCGATGATATAGGTGACGCGCTTAGAATAGCCACCCCCATCGACATCATAAGCTTTGGTGATAGCACCATCGGTATCTACGAGCAATTGGAAGGGTAAACTGTATTTTTCTTTAAATTGTGCATGGGAACCTTGGTCATCCCTGCTCACCCCGAAGACTACTATTTCCTTGTCTTGGTATTGTTCGTAGTTATCCCGGAAGCTTTGCGCTTGCTTGGTGCAGCCGGGGGTATCATCTTTGGGATAGAAGTATAAAACTACGACTTTACCTTGAAAATTCGACAGGGAAACGGTTTTTCCAGTATCGTCGGTGGTGGTAAAGTTCGGTGCGATTGTTCCAACGGTTAAAGCCATAACTCCGATTCCTTTACAAAAGTTAATCTATATCGATCATAAGGGATGAGGGTCACAAACAGGGTGTGGGAATTATGAATTATGAATTGGGGAATGGGGAGAGGGGAGAGGGGAGAAGAAGTCAGAGCATTTGTACTGAATTTCCTGATCAGTTTAAATACAGTACAGCTTAGAAGACGAACAACAAACCTTTAGAATTTGTCTTAGGATAATATTTGTCAGCTAAGAGGGGGATAATATGGGGCTATTCTGGTTAAAGGTGAGAACTTTTGGGCAAAATATCTTAATCGGTTTAGTTTTAGTGCTATTAATCGGTTTTTATGACAGCATCAGCGCCAAATCTACCTCATTAATGATTGTTTATCCCCCCGATAATCATCAAACCACGGCCTCGAAAATCTTTTTTATTGGTTCTGCTCCTCCATCGGGTCAAGTTTTGCTCAATAATCAACCGATTCAACGCAGTGCTAAAGGATATTTTGCCCCTAGTTTTCCCCTAGAAGTTGGCGAAAATAATTTCACTATTCGCTATCAAAACCAAACTATTAATCGTCAAATAATTCGTCTAGATACTCAAGCAATTATTCCCCAAGAATTAGCTTTTGCTGATAACTCTCTCAGTCCTTCTGTCAATAAGACGAGGTTAGTGGGGGAATGGATTTGTTTTAGTGCGATTGCCACTCCCCAAGCTCAGGTTTCTGTGCAGTTAGGAGATAAAATCTTACCTCTTTTACCCCAAACTCACACTACAAAACTGCCTAGTAATGCCGCAGTTTTAACTAATCTTAATCAAGCGAATTCCGAGGATAAAACTGGTTACTATCGAGGTTGTCAGCAGTTTAAGCAAGAGGCTAACTTAGGAAAACCTATTTTTACAGCACAATTAAATAATCGCTCTATTAGCCAACAAGGTCAAGGAGAAATTAACATTATTAGCGATCAAAATTTACCAGTGATTGAAATTATAGCGGTCCAAGGGGTAGCACGCACGGGGCCGGGTAGTGATTATTCCCGTTTAACTCCTTTACCCCAAGGCACGAAAGCGAGAGTCACTGGGAAAGAAGGGGATTGGTTACGGTTAGATTATGGTGGTTGGATTTTAGAGCGAGAAACCCGTTTAATAGTTAATGAAGTCCTAGATAATGCTAATATTCGTGGTCTCTCTTCTCGCAGTATCAATCAAGCAACGGAAATTATTTTCCCCCTCTCCCATCCTGTACCCATCGCCGTGGCACAAGAAGATGATAAATTTATTTTGACTCTTTATAATACCATTGCCCAAACCGATACAATTTTTCTAGTGGATAATCCTTTAGTAAGACGTTTAGATTGGCGACAAATCAACCCGACCACGATAGAATACACTTTTAATCTTAATCAAAAACAACAGTGGGGTTATAGTCTTCGTTACCAGGGGACAAATTTAATCTTAACCCTGCGTCATCCCCCGGAAAAAAGTGATAATTTACAGGGCAAAGTTATTTTATTAGATCCAGGACATGGAGGTAAAGAAACCGGCGCTGTCGGTCCGACGGGTTACACAGAAAAAGAGATTAATTTGCTTATGTCTAAATTAATTAAACAGGAATTAGAAAAATTGGGGGCAACAGTTTATTTAACCAGAGAAACGGACATTTATCTATCCCTACCGGCACGAGTAGAGATGATTAATAATCTGCAACCAACCCTAGCAATATCGGTTCACTATAATGCTTTGCCTGATGATGGAGATGCCTTAAATACTCAAGGAATCGGCATATTTTGGTATCATCCCCAGGCAGCGGATCTATCGGTTTTTCTCCACGATTATTTAACCAAAAATCTTAGTCGTCCTTCCTATGGGGTATTTTGGAATAATTTAGCTTTAACTCGTCCCTATAGTAGTCCTTCATTGTTATTAGAGTTAGGATTTATGAGTAATCCTCAAGAATTTGAATGGATTACCGATACTCAGGCACAAAAACAATTAGCGCAAGTTTTAGCCGCCGGAATTAGCCAATGGTTTCAACAATCTGGGGTAATTGCTTCCAGTTAAGATTTAATGGCAATCCGAGGGAGATAAGCTTAAATCTTTGTGAAAAAACAAGCCTTAGCTGGAAAGCCGGTGATAGGATTTTCTGGAGTCTTTATCTTAATCTGAGGAAATTAAATCAAGTTCATGGAAAAAATGTTACCAGTGAACAGCAATCAGACAAAATAACTGCTAGATTACAAGGTATAGTCCATCACTCCCTAGTAGATATTCAAACAGCGATCGCTCTGTGAGAAAAATCTCTGGATTAGCCAACAACTGAAGATAGTTTACCTGAAAATTTCCCAACAATTCACGCCCTTATAGACAACTTGCTCGCAGCCCCCCTTATTAAGGGGGGATTAAGGGGGGATCAAAACCACCTTATTAAGGGGGGATTAAGGGGGGATCAAAACCACCTTATTAAGGGGGGATCAAGGTGGGATCAAAACCACCTTATTAAGGGGGGATTAAGGGGGGATCAAAACCACCTTATTAAGGGGGGATCAAAACCACCTTATTAAGGGGGGATTAAGGGGGGATCAATCGCTCACCTCAAGGTTGGGGTGGCCCAATTAAATCCCACTCCTGTTATTATTCTTCTCTACCTATGACTAACTCTTTATATATCAGCACGACGGCAACGGGAAGCGGTAAAGCGTTAGTCGCTTTAGGAATTATTGACTTAATTCTCCGCAAAACTAATAAAGTTGCTTTTTTCCAGCCAATTGTTCTCGACTGCTCCGAAGGTCATCGGGACGAAGACATTGACTTAATCCTCAATTATTTTAAATTAGAACAAACCTACGAAGAAGCCTTCGGTTTATGTTACGAAGAAGTTAAGGATTTATTGGTACAACAAAAATTTGATGAAATCATCGAAAGAATTATCAAAAAGTTTAAAAACTTAGAAAAAAAATATGATTTTATCCTCTGTGAAGGTTCCGATTATCTGCAAGAAAATTCCGCCTTTGAATTTGAACTAAATACAGAAATTGCCAAAAATCTCGGCCATCCCATCTTAATATTAGGTAATGCCCACAATCGCAGTATCGAAGATGCCCTTAGTCCGATCCTGATTTCCTGCGACACCTACCAAGATAAAGGTTGTACGGTGATTGGGATTATTATCAATCAAGCTGAAGAGGAAAAAATAGAGGAATTACGGAAAACCCTGACTAAAATTTTTCCCCCCCAAGAATATGCCCTAGGAGTGATTCCCCACAATGCCAAACTGAGCAGCCCGCGAGTGGCAGAAATCGCCCAACAATTACAGGCAAAAGTTCTCTACGGACAGCAGAGATTAGACAGTTTAGCTAGTAACTTTCTGGTGGTGGCCATGCAGATGCAAAATGCCCTAGAGCGGCTAAAAGAAGATAGCTTAATTATCACGCCTTGGGATCGCGGCGATGTGATTATCGGGATGTTACAGGCCCACCAATCGGCCAATTATCCCCAATTAGCCGGTATAGTCTTAACAGCAGGTCATAAACTCAATCCTTCGATCGCCCGTTTAATTGACGGTTTGCCCGATCCCTTACCGATTCTCTCCGTCACCACCGATACCTACACTACGGCCGAACGCATCCACCAAGTGCGAACCACCCTGACCTCGACGGACTACGATAAAATTAACCTCAGTCTGCAGCTTTTTCACAGTAACATCAATCTTGATCGCCTAGAAGCGCAAATTCGCACTTTGCGGACCCAGGGGATTACCCCGAAGATGTTCACCTATAATCTCGTACAACAGGCCAAAGCGCAAAAACGTCACATCGTTTTGGCCGAAGGGACCGAACCGCGCATCCTCCAGGCAGCCACAGTTTTAATCGAACAGGATATCGTCGATTTAACCCTTTTGGGACAACCGGACGAGATCGCAATGGTGATTAAAAAACATGGTATCACTCTCGATCTCGATCGCCTGCAAATTATTGACCCCGTGGCTAGTCCCCATTTTGAAAGCTATGTGCAGACCCTCTACGAAGCGAGAAAAGCCAAGGGAATGAATCTGGATATGGCCCGGGATTATGCACAGGATGTCTCCTATTTTGGCACTTTAATGGTGTATCAGGGCGATGCTGATGGTATGGTATCGGGGGCAGTGCATACCACTCAACACACGATTCGGCCTGCACTCCAGATTATCAAAACTAAGCCCGATTGTGCGATCGTCTCCTCGGTCTTTTTTATGTGTCTAGAGGATCGAGTCTTGGTTTATGGGGATTGTGCGGTCAATCCCGACCCTAGTGCCGAGGAATTAGCCGAAATCGCCCTATCTTCTGCCGAAACCGCCCAAAAATTCGGAATAGAGCCGCGAATCGCCCTGCTTTCCTATTCTTCGGGTCAATCGGGCCAGGGAGAAGACGTGGAAAAAGTACGACGAGCGACCAAAATCGCTAGGGAAAAACGCCCCGATTTGAAGCTAGAAGGGCCGATTCAGTACGATGCGGCCGTGGATAAGGAAGTAGCTGCCCAAAAAATGCCGGGGTCAGAGGTAGCGGGCCAAGCGACGGTGTTTATTTTTCCTGACCTGAATACAGGGAATAATACTTATAAAGCCGTGCAGCGGGAAACAAAAGCTTTAGCGATTGGTCCAATCCTACAGGGATTAAAAAAACCCGTCAATGATCTCAGTCGCGGTTGTACCGTTCCCGATATTATCAATACGGTGGTAATCACGGCCATTCAATCCCAATCTTTTTGAGTTATCAGTTAGAAAACGGGTTTCTCAAAAAAACCCTTTTTCTGGAATATGCTTATACCATTTCTCTAAATGAAAACTACACATCGAATTTAAGTCACCCTTTTTAAGGGGGATTTAGGGGGATTAAACTTCTGTAGTCAGACTTTGGAGAATTGGTATTATTTCCTCCCGACCGGGCCAGAGCGGGAATCAAAACTATCTCAATGGAGCGAGATGAATCGCGACCAGAATAAAACTAACGCGGTAGCGTTTCCACTTTCGGGGAGTTTTGGTTCTCGACGTATTTTTTTAGTTGTTCGACAGTAACGTCGCCACAACTAGCCACGAAATAAGCTCCCGTCCAAAAATAGGGTTTGTTGTCGAAATACTCGGCCGCCAAATACGGAAATTCTTGTCTAATTAAGCGACTACTAACTGTTTTAAGGTTAGCGATTAGTTTGGTCCATGATTGTAATTATAGCGTTTCCTGTTCGCAAGAGATACATTATCGATGGTGAAAAGCTTAATTAGCAAAGGTTAAACTGTGCCACACAGGTGTGAGAACCGCTATAGTTGATATCCTAGGCAGTAAGTGTTATAATTTAACTATACATCACGCTCACGAAAGACAGTGATAACGCTTACCTACCAGTACAAACTAAAGGTAAACAGACAACAGGAACAGGAGATAATCCACATTCTTGATGTTTGCAAAAGCGTTTATAATTACGCTCTTTCAGAACGGAAAGATTGGTTAAACTCTCGAAAGTGTCTTGCGGATCACTGTTCGCTAGTTTCCGAGTACATAATTCCTGCGGATGAACCCTATCCTAATTACTTCGTTCAAGCTAAAAATCTAACGGAAGCTAAAAAAGTTTACCCGATATTAAAGACGGTTAACGCTCAAGTTTTACAGCAAGTCTTAAAAACTTTAGATAAGGCGTTTAACCAGATGAAATCGAAAGGCTTCGGCTTTCCTAGATTTAAGAAAAAGATGCGGAGTTTTGTTTTTCCTGCGCTGTCAAAAAGCTTTCTAGGTGACGAATACTTAAATTTTCCACAATTGGGAAAAATTAGAATCAGGCAATCTAGAGAATACCCGTCTGGGTTCGAGCCTAAACAAGCTCGAATTATCCAAAAAGCGTCGGGATTTTACGTTTCGGTTTCCTTCCAATCTACGGAATTAGTTCCCGATATGACAGTGGGGAAAACCTGTTTAGGAATTGACGCGGGGATTGAGAGTTTTGTTGCTACTTCACGGGGAGATTTAATCAAAGCCCCTCGATTTTTGTTGAAAGTACAGAGTAAGCTTAAATTGCTACAAAGACGCTTGAAACGGAAAACTAAAGGCTCTAGCAATTGGTTAAAACTTCAGGAGAAGATAGCAAGATTACATGAAAAAGTGTCTAATACTCGTAGAGATTGGCACTTTAAGTTAGCTCATTACCTTTGTGATCTTGCTGATAATATCTTTGTCGAAGATATTAACTTCATTTCCTGGTCTAGAGGGATCGTTAGAAAACAATCTCTGGATTCGGGCATCGGTAGTTTTATTAACGAGATACTACCGTTTGTCGCTTGGAAACGGGGGAAATATTATCTTAAGGTCGATAAAAACGGAACTTCCCAGGAGTGTCCGAATTGTGGCGCGATTACTGGCAAAAAGTCGTTATCAGAAAGAGTTCACCGGTGTGATTCTTGCGGCCACATTGAACCGAGAGACACGGCATCAGCGAAGGTAATCGAGAACCGAGGAAAAAACGCGGTCGGACTGACCGTGTTAGAAAACGCTCGCGGAGGCGATTTGACGGGGATCGACTGGGTTAAACCAGGTCGATCTAGTTAAAAACCTATGAACCGAGAATCTCCCGCTACACCGCGCGAGCGGTTAGCGGGGGAGAGTCAAAATTAGAATGATTAAACCCCAACCATAACCCCGCCTCGATAACCGATAGCCGATAACCGATCGCTAAACATGGATCCATCTTTCGCCCTTACCCTGCAAATTGTCATCACTGTGGTGGCGGGGATTACAGCCCAAGTCATTGCCGAATACCTGAAAGTTCCCAGTATTGTCTTCCTGCTCATTTTTGGGATTGCTTTAGGGTCCGATGGTTGGGAAATTCTACAGCCCCAAAGTCTGGGAATTGGCTTAGAAGTCCTTGTTGCTCTCTCTGTGGCGATTATCCTATTTGAAGGCGGTTTAAGCCTAAGCGGACGGGAATTAGGGCGAGTTTCTGGCAGTTTACGCAACCTTGTCACCCTCGGTACTTCCATCACTCTCATCGGTGGCGGTATGGCAGCCCACTGGTTGGGGGAATTTCCCTGGCCGATCGCTTTTCTTTACGCTTCTTTAGTGGTGGTAACTGGTCCGACAGTGATCGGGCCTTTGCTGAAGCAAGTAGCCGTAGATCGGCGGGTGGCGACGCTTTTGGAAGGGGAAGGGGTATTAATCGACCCTGTGGGCGCAATTTTAGCCGTAGTGGTGCTAAATACGATTATTGATAGTCATGCCCGCCCCATGGAAATTATCACCGGTTTAACCCTGCGTTTAGGCATCGGGGCGGCGATCGGCATTGCTGGAGGAGGATTGTTAAGTTTTATTATAAAAACTTGCAATTTTCTGACTTTTGAGTTAAAGAACCTCGTGGTTTTAGCGGGAGTCTGGGGATTATTTGGTTTATCGCAATTTAGTCGCAGTGAATCGGGGTTAATGGCGGTGGTAATGGCGGGAATTGTCCTAAAAGCGGCGGCAGTTCCCGATGAGCGGTTATTAAGGCGTTTTAAGGGTCAATTAACCACTCTTTGCGTGTCGGTACTGTTTATTTTACTAGCGGCGGATCTTTCGATCGCCAGTGTCATCGCTTTGGGTTGGGGCAGCGTCCTGACGGTGTTAGTCTTGATGCTGGTGGTGCGTCCCCTGAGTGTGGCTCTGTGTACCCTAAAAAGTGATCTAAATTGGCGACATAAGTTATTTATCGCTTGGGTTGCCCCTAGGGGAATCGTTTCCGCCTCTGTAGCTTCTTTATTTGCCATTTTACTCACCCGTGCCGGTATTAATGGCGGTGAAGCGATCAAAGCTTTAGTCTTTTTAACAATTTTAATGACCGTTTTTATTCAGGGATTAACGGCGCGGTGGGTGGCAAAAGGGCTAAAAATCACTTCTTCTGCGGCAACAGGAGCAGTAATCGTCGGTTGTAATCCTCTAGGTCGCTTAATCGGCTGTTTATTCCAAGAACAAGGGGAAAACGTGGTTTTAATCGATACGGATGCCAGGGCCTGTCAGCAAGCAAAAGAAGAGGGTTTGACGGTGCTGCAGAGTAGCGGACTTGATACAAAAATACTGCAAGAAGCCGGCATCGAATCCATGGGGACTTTTCTGGTTTTGACTAATAATAGCGAGGTTAATCTGGTTTTAGCCCAAAGAGCCGGGGAGGAGTTTCATCCTCCCCGGTTGTTGGCTGCCTTTGCGGGAACCCCTAACCCAGATAAAAATAAGGTTAATCAGGTTTTTCTCCCTAGTTTTTCGGTCAAGGAATGGAATCAGTATTTAGACGATAATCAGATTAAATTGGGTAAAACTATCTTTAAAGGCAATGATTTGAGCGAACAACAGACCAGATTAACTAAATTAATCGAAAATGGCGAACTGCTGCCCCTACTATTGCGTCGCGATAATTCCCTACAGGTAGTAACAGAAAGGGAAGAATGGCGCACCGGAGACGAATTAATCTATATTCTGCGTGATTTACGCCCGCAACTGCTTAAACGTCTTTCCGGCACTGTCAGAACCCGTTTATCTTTAGAAATCTTACCCGAAGTGGAAATCGCCACCAGTAGATAACTTGAGACTGTTCTATACTATTTAGTGGATTTAACGGGTTCAGGGCTTAAAATAAGCAACTGCCGACCGACGTTAGATTTAGCGACACCTAGCAGTACGGGATGTTCAGTTTTGGGGGCATCTTGGGGTAAAGCACGAAAAAGGTACAGCCATCCCCCTCTTTCCAGTAATAATCGCCAGACGCGATCTTGCTCCGTATCGGTTAGGTTGCGCTGTTGAATAATGCGGGCTAAATTAGGATCACCAATGAGACTCTGCTGATCTTCGGGCGTTAGGGCTTCAAAAAGGGGCTGATTGGGATCAAGATCCCCTGCTTCTTTACCTAAAATGAGCAGTTCCTTGGCACTAATCAGGGTGACAACGGGGAGAGTAGAAGTGGGATTCACCGCATCTCGACGGGCATCCTTTAAACCTTGATCCCGGGCAAGATGGAAGATGAGTAAGAGAATCCAACTCAGGAGAATCAGTTCCGAAGCGAGAGGAAGGGTTAACTGACGCTGAAAGCGGGGACGAGGAGCATAGGGTATTTTTCGGCGATTGCGTTGGTTTTGTCTTTTCAGTTGCCAATTTTTCAGTCTAGTGAGCCACTGTTGATATTGCCAGTGAAGGAAAGCAAGACAAAGGGTGGAAAGCTGAAAAAGTATAGGAATCAGAAGGGCAATAATCAGGGTGTTAGCAATACTTTGAGGCGTACCAAAGAAGACTTGAAGAGGGAGTAATAAGAAGGATTCAACCGGAAAATCGAGGCTGGTGATACCTAGTTGGTAATAGGCAAAGTATGCCCAACGATAGACCCAACCCGTATAGTACAATCCCGCACCAATGAGACCGGCGGCACTGGCAAGATTGAGGAGAATCGTCGGGGGAGAAGGAGTCGTCACAGGGGGCTACTAACGCTAAAAAAGAACGCTAAAATTAAAGTTATTATAGATGATCATTGTAGGGCGAGTTATGGTCAGACGTTTAGAAATTTTATCCGGTATAGCTTTAGTTTTTTTGGGATTTTTGACTGTTTCTAGTATCGCTCAAGCACCCACCCTCGAAGCGGCTTTACCACGATTAGCAAATATTACGTTACACAATGGCAGAGATTATAAGGGGGTGACGTTAACTCGGTTCGATCGCCCTCAGCGTCAGATTTCTTTTAAGCAAGGGGGTAAGGAGTTTAATCTACCCATTGCCCAAGTGACACAATTAACCTTAGAGGGAGAAACCATCATCAGTATTCCCGAAAACCCGATAATTGTGATTCAGGGAGAGGACAAGCGATGTGGTTCGGTTTATGCTCTACCGCGCCGTTTTGAGCATTTGAGTTTGGTGGAAAAGCAAAAGCGTAAGCAGGTAGAGATTAACTTATCAGATTTGCCTCCAGAGATGCAAAGAGAGTTAACTCAGAAAGGGGCTTATGGTTATGTGTTGAAACAGTTAGAATTTGCTAATGGCGAGTTAAAAGCGGCAGGAGTGGTGCGTTGTCGGGCAAATTAATCACCAAAATTATGTCAATAAAAATCAGTATCAGGATGTTTAGGATTAAGGGATTAACAGGATTAGGTGACTTGTGAAGAGTCTATAATTAAAGGATAAAAAGACTATAATATCCATCCTGAAAATCCTCCAATCCTCAAAATCCTGATACTGGCATTGAGGATTAAGGGATTAACAGGATTAGGTGACTTGTGAAGAGTCTATAATTAAAGGATAAAAAGACTATAATATCTATCCTGAAAATCCTCCAATCCTCAAAATCCTGATACTGGCATTGAGGATTAAGGGATTAACAGGATTAGGTGACTTGTGAAGAGTCTATAATTAAAGGATGCAGGGAATAGGACACCCACCCCCAACCCTATCCTGAAAATCCTCCAATCCTCAAAATCCTGATACTGGCATTATGGAATTAGACGAAATCACCTATAAAATTATTGGTTGTTGTATGAAAATCCATCGAACACTGGGGAATGGGTTTCAAGAAGTCATCTATCAAAGATGTCTCGATATTGAATTAGGAAAAACAGGATTAACCTTTGAAAGAGAAAAAGAACAACTTATCTTTTATGAAGGAATACAAGTCGGAACAAGACGCGCCGATTTTACCGTAGAAGGAAAAGTCATTGTCGAATTAAAAGCAGTAATTCGCCTAGAAAATGTCCATCTTGCACAAGCAAAAAATTACGTCGTTGCTTATAATTTTCCTGTTGGTTTATTAATCAACTTTGGCGCAACCAGTTTAGAATACAAAAAGATATTTAATAATAGATAACAAATATCAGTATCAGGATTTAGAGGATTAAGGGATTAACAAGATTAGGTTATTGGCAAGGAGTACATAATTAAAGGATCATAAAGAATATTATATCTATCCTGAAAATCCTCAAATCCTCAAAATCCTGATACTGGCATTGAGAATTAAGGGATTAACAGGATTAAGTTATTGGCAAGGAGTAGATAATTAAAGGATCATAAAGAATATTATATCTATCCTGAAAATCCTCAAATCCCCTCAATCCTGAGATCAGGATTTTTAGGATTAAGGGATTAACAGGATTAGGTGACTTGTGAAGAGTCTATAATTAAAAGATGCAGGGAATAGGACACCCACCCTCAACCCCATCCTGAAAATCCTCCAATCCTCAAAATCCTGATACTGGCATTGAGGATTAAGGGATTAACAGGATTAGGTTATTGGCAAGGAGTAGATAATTAAAAGATACAGGGAATAGGACACCCACCCTCAACCCCATCCTGAAAATCCTCCAATCCTCAAAATCCTGATACTGGCATTATTGAGATAATATAAAGAATCATTTGAGTCTGGCGAGGGGAAGCAATGAAGACAGGTTTAGGGATATTACTCAGTCTAGGGCTAGTCGTAACAGCGCCGCATTTGACGGTTATGGCCTCCCCCCTATTGGTGCAGACGGATTTACGTCAAGAAGCAGATCGATTACTTCAAGAAGCATTTGAATTGTTCCAGTCGGGAACATTAGAAGGCTATCAGGGGGCATTAGGGAAGTACCAACAGGCGTTAAAGCTTTATCAGCAACTCGACAGTAAATTAGAGCAAGCATTAGTCCTCACCAGTTTAGGGCGTATCTATGATGATTTAGGAGAAAAGCAAAAAGCTTTAGATTTCTACCAACAGGCTTTACCCTTAAGACGGGCGGTGGGCGATCGCAGGGGCGAAGCCGTTACTCTCAATAATATTGGTGCTGTCTATTCTGCTTTAGGGGAGAAACAGAAGGCATTAGACTACTACCAACAGGCTTTACCCATACTTCAGTCGGTGGGCAATCGCGCAGTGGAAGCCACTACTCTCAATAATATTGGTCTTGTCTATTCAGATTTAGGGGAAAAGCAAAAAGCATTGGACTACTTGCAACAGGCTTTACCCCTATGGCGGGCGGTGGGTGATCGCTCTGGGGAAGCCATTACCCTCACTGGTATCGGTCTTATCTATGACAATTTAGGAGAAAAGCAAAAAGCTTTGGACTGCTACCAACAGTCCTTAACCCTATCACGGGCAGTGGGGGATCGCTCTGGGGAAGCCGTTACTCTCAGTAATATTGGTGCTGTCTATGATGATTTAGGAGAAAAGCAAAAAGCTTTAGATTTCTACCAACAGGCTTTACCCTTAAGACGGGCGGTGGGTGATCGCTCCGGGGAAGCCACTACTCTCAGTAATATTGGTGCTGTCTATGATGCTTTAGGGGAAAAACAGAAAGCATTAGACTACTACCAACAGGCTTTACACTTAGACCGTGCCGTGGGTGATCGCTCCGGGGAAGCCACTACTCTCAGTAATATTGGTCTTGTCTATTCTGATTTAGGGGAGAAACAGAAGGCATTAGACTACTACCAACAGGCTTTACCCTTAAGACAGAAGGCATTAGACTACTACCAACAGGCTTTACCCTTAAGACGGGCGGTGGGCGATCGCTCTGGGGAAGCGATTACCCTCAATAATATTGGTCGTGTCTATGATGCTTTAGGGGAGAAACAGAAGGCTTTAGACAACTACCAACAGGCTTTACCCATAATGCGGGCGGTGGGCAATCGCACGGGGGAAGCCGTTACTCTCAATAATATTGGTTTTGTCTATGATGATTTAGGGGAGAAACAGAAGGCTTTAGACTACTACCAACAGTCCTTACCCTTATCACGGGCGGTGGGCGATCGCGCGGGGGAAGCCAATACCCTCAATAATATTGGTTTTGTCTATCGAGATCAAGGAAAACCAGAAGTGGCGATTAACTCTTGGGAACAATCCGCTAATCTGATTCTGGATCTACGGCGGGGGGTTAGCCGTTCCTTGCGGGCAACCTTCCTAGAAAGTCAGCAAGGGACAAGCATTGCCCTAGTGGATCTGCTCATTCGCCAGAATTCCCCTCAGAAAGCTTTTGAATGGGCAAATCTCAGCACCACTTTTGACCTTGTGGATTACGATCGCCTTGCGGGAACGGAAGGACAAGTCAAAAATCCCGTCGCCAATCAAGCTTATCAGGAGTGGAAAGCACAGGCACGGCAACTGGAAGCCCGGCGCCAAGAATTACAAACCAACTTCAGCGACACCCTCTCCCGACAAGTCCGGCAACAAGAAGCCGCCCTCAGCGAACAAGCGGAAATCCTTGTGGAAAAATACCCCGAATTAGCCGATTTACTGGAAATTACCCCCACCGACCTCGCCCAACTGCAAGCCAATCTACCTGCTAATACCACCCTCCTCCAACCCGTCCTACTCACAGGCAGAAATAACGTTGAACATACCGTTGCCCTCTTTATCCTTACTCGTACCACCCTTAAGGTTCAGCAAGTTCCCGTCCCTAAAGATCTTAATGAGCGTCTGCAACGCTACGCCAGCCAACTGGAAAGCGACCTAGAAATCGTCGATCGCGCCCTCAGTTCCCAACTCTATGACCTGCTGATTCGTCCCATTGAAGCCCAAATTGCCCCGAATCAAACCCTGGCCATCATTGCCACGGGTGCTTTGCAAAGAATCTCCTTTGAAACCCTCTACGACAGCCAAACCCAACAGTATCTCCTGCAAAAATATCCCATTCACTACCTCACCCGTCTGAGTAAAGTGCAGCCCCAACCCACGCCGAAAGTCAATAATCCTAGTGTCCTCGTCTTTGCTAATCCCCGTCCTACCCAAGTCGAATTAATCGGGACAGAAGCCCAAGCCGACTTTCTGCAAAAAACCTATGCCAACAGCCAAATCTACAAACACCAACAAGCCACCCTCGACGCCTTTTTAAGCCAATCGCCTCGGTTTCCTATTCTGCACTTAGGCACTCATGGTTGTTTCCGTCCAGAGGGGTGTCCTAGCCTAGGCATGAAACCGAATACCCTGCTGTTTGCCAACAAGAGAGAGTATGAACTCAAAGATGCCGTGAAACTGGGACTGCAAAACACCGAACTGATTACTATTGGCGCTTGTGAAACGGCGCGGGAAGTGGATGGAGTCGGTTTGGCGGGTTTGGCCTACGTTTGGGAAAGAGCGGGGGCGAAAACCACCCTCGCCAGTCTTTGGAATGCCACCGATTTTGTGCAATATTCCCAACAAAACAGCCCAGAATTGCCCACGGCGGCGATTTTAAATCAATTTTATACTAATTTACAACAGGGCATGACCAAAGCGGAAGCCCTCCGTCAAGCAAAACTCGCCCATATTGACCTTCATCCTTTCTTTTGGGCGGCGTTTATCCTGATTGGAGATGGTCAAGAGTTGGGAGCAAATGGCAGGTAGCGGGGAGCAGGGGGATCGCCACCCCCCTTACCAAGGGGGGCAGGGGGGATCAAAGACAAAATCTATTGGCTAAAAAAACGGTACACTGATAATTGATAACTGATCACTGATCACTGCTTATGCCTCCTCGTTGGCCCCGTCAACCCGATCGCAAAAACGATCCCGCTTTCCGACGTTTAGATGATCGCATGAATTTCGCCGTTCATGTAGCGGCTTTTTTAGCGATTAATTCAGGGTTGTGGTTTTTTCATATCATTAAATTCTCCGATTGGACTTGGTTAAATCTGTTCACGGGAATTTGGGCTATTCTATTGGTGGGACATTTGATTTATATAGCGGCGATCGCTAACTACTCGGTAACATCCCATGGCTAACACAACTCAGGACATCGAAAATCTGGCGGCCCAAATCGGCGACAATATCTACATTGACGTGGCTAAATGGCATCTCTATCTCCGGGAAGCACATTTACACAGCGTCGTTGCCGAAAAAGTCTTCCCTTTGCTCGAAAACAACAGCTTAAGCGAGAATGCAGTCATGTCTATCCTGCGGGAGATTAAAGTCACCCTCGGAGGAGGTCATCTGCAAGTTTCTCTAGCGGATTTGTTACCCAGCAAATGTCAGATAGATTTAATCGATTTGCTAGAAGAATACCAAAAAAGTTTCTAGAATTCCCCAATAGTATGCCCGATAACTCGCAACTATAGGGTTGGCTGAATAAATCTAAAAACATTGTCCGATAAGTACTGGCCTTTGGAGTGATCCGGGGGAAAATTCAGGGACTTTTCCCCTGAAAATGGCTAAAACCCCACACCCCACACCCCACACCCTACCCCCACCGAAAAACTTTTTCAGCATACCCTAGTTAGAAATAGTCCCCCAGAAGCAAACTATGGAAATAGGTGTTCCCAAAGAGATTAAAGATCAGGAGTTTCGCGTCGGTTTGAGTCCTAGTAGTGTGCGTGTACTCAATGATCGCGGTCATAGGGTATTTGTGGAAACGGCCGCCGGATTGGGTGCTGGATTCAGCAATGAGGATTACCAAAAAGCTGGGGCCAAAATTGTGGAAAAAGCGGCACAAGTTTGGGATAAATCGCTAGTTGTTAAGGTAAAAGAGCCGCTTAAGGCAGAATACGGTTTTTTAAACAAGGAAGCTCTCCTTTTCACCTATTTACACCTAGCGGCCGAGCGCTATTTAACGGAAGCATTAATCGAGTCGGGAACAACTGCGATCGCTTATGAAACGGTCGAGCTTGCCGATGGTCGCTTGCCTCTCTTAACTCCCATGAGTGTTATTGCCGGTCGTCTTTCGGTACAATTTGGGGCCCGCTATCTGGAAAAACAACAGGGAGGTAGGGGAGTTTTACTGGGGGGTTTCCCCGGGGTGAGTCCTGGACAAGTGGTTATCCTTGGCGGTGGTGTGGTGGGTACGGAAGCGGCCAGAATTGCCATCGGTATGGGGGCAAAAGTAACTATTTTAGATATTAACGTCGAGCGCTTGGCCTATTTAGAGACTTTATTCGGTTCCAGGGTAGAATTGCTTTATAGTAGCTCGGCACAATTAGAAAATGTGGTTCCTAAGGCCGATTTATTGATTGGGGCAGTGCTAGTCTTAGGAAAACGAGCGCCTACGCTGGTTTCTCGCTCTTTAGTCGCCAAAATGAACCCTGGTTCTGTAATTGTCGATGTGGCAGTGGACCAAGGGGGCTGCGTGGAAACCCTGCGGGCCACTTCCCACAGTCAACCGACTTACCTGGAGTCGGGAGTAGTACATTATGGAGTGCCTAATATGCCAGGAGCAGTCCCCTGGACGGCAACCCAAGCTTTAAATAATAGTACCCTACCCTACGTTATTAAATTAGCCGACCATGGGTTAAAAGCCTTGGATCAAGATGTTTCCCTCGCTAAGGGGTTAAATGTCGCCAATTATAGGTTAATTCATCCAGCAGTGCGCGAAGTTTTTCCCGATTTGATTTGAATGTCAAAAAGGTGCGACTGAATTATTTTGGGCTGCTAGGAAAATCAGTCGTATCTATCTTAACAATTAAAACAGGATTAAGGTGGTTAATTCACTTGTACTTTATATATCTTGTTGGTTATAATCAGGGAATATCATCCCTAGGAAAATATTAAGGTAAAATGGTCAAATTTATCGATTTATTTGCCGGCATTGGAGGCTTTAGAATAGCTTTTGAAAATCTGGGTTGTCAGTGTGTTTTTTCATCGGAGTGGAATAAATTTTCTCGAAAAACCTACGAAGCCAATTTTAACGATAGTCCCGAAGGAGATATTACTTTAATTCCCGCTTTAACAATACCAGATCATGATATATTGACGGCTGGGTTTCCCTGTCAGCCTTTTAGCATAGCTGGAGTAACTAAACACAATGCGTTAGGTACTCGCCATGGATTTGATCATCCCACTCAAGGAACACTTTTTTTCGAGGTTGTCAGAATTATTCGAGAAAAAAGACCGAAAGCATTCATTTTAGAAAATGTCAAAAATTTACAGAGTCATGACAAGGGTAAAACATTTGAAGTGATTAGAAATACCCTATCAGAGGATTTAAATTATCATATTTATTATCAGGTCATAGATGCTCGTTCTCTTGTTCCCCAGAACAGAAAAAGAATTTTTATAGTGGGGTTTGAGAAACCTAGCCGATTTATGTTTCCAGAAATACCAGATATTCATCCTAAAATTAAAGATATTCTTGAAGGGGAAGTTGATAGTAAATATACTTTAACAGATCATCTCTGGGATTACTTACAGAAGTATGCTGATAAACATAAAGAAAAAGGGAATGGTTTCGGTTATGGATTGGTTAATTTAGAGGGAATTGCCAGAACTTTGAGTGCTAGATATTATAAAGATGGTTCCGAAATTTTGATCCCTCAACAGGGAAAAAATCCCCGTCGTCTAACACCAAGAGAATGTGCAAGATTGATGGGATTTCCTGAAAAATTCATTATTCCTGTATCTGATAATCAAGCTTATAAACAGTTTGGTAATGCGGTTGTACCTCCTGTAGTAGAGGCAATAGGAAGGGAGATATTGCTAAGTCTGAATAATCCTATTTTAGATCAGAAAAATTTGCTTGATTCATCTCGCAAAAATCCAATTATCAAACAATTAGAACTTGCCCTAGTTTTTTAGTCCTAAAGATTTATGAGTGATATCTATAGCTTTAATGTTCAGGAAAATGAATTAATCGAGACAATTAAGAATGCTTATTATATGCAACCGGTGATCTCGAAAATAGACGCTATTTTAGCAATTCAAGATGTAGAGATATATCAAAATGCTTTCAATTATCTCTATGAAGTTATTCAAGGCTCAAAAGATGAAGTAGAAAAAATTATTAAACAAAGAAAGCTTCAGGGATTGATAAAAGATGAAAAACAAACTGCCAAAGCTGTGGTAGGAAACATATTTCCCTATGCGGTTATCTATATTTTTCTCAAAAATAAGGAGATCAAGAATATTGATCAACGTATTTATATAACTAATAAAAAATCTGCTGTTCGAGGATTTGAAAATATATCCACTATTAAATTGGGTGATGGAGAACAACAAAAACCAGATTGTGATTTGATCATTTATTCTTACCATACTTCTGCAAATATAAGTGATGGTAATAATCAAGAAATACCCTATCCTAAATGTATAATTTTATCGTTAAAAACTTCTTTGCGAGAAAGAGCATCGCAAACCTATAAATGGAAACTTTTGTTAGAAATAGCTAATGATCATGGTTCTAAAATTAAGGAAAAATACGGCATTAACTATAATGTTCCAGAAATTCCTCTTATCTGTTTTGTTACAGTTAATTTTTACAACGAAATTAACAATCCTCAACAACGAGGAATGTTAAAATTTTTTGATAAAGCATTTTTGGCCAAAAAATTAGATAATGAAAAAGAGACGGATTTAAATAGACAAAAATCCCAAGATTTTATTAGTCCCTTATCAGAGTTAGTAGATTTTGTTAGAGACTTTTTTAAACTGTAAAGTCAGGAAAAATTACACATTATTTTAGGAGTTATCAACGAACAGCAAGAGGATTTTACTAGACTTGATTTTTCGGAAAAGATCAAAACAGAAACCGAGGCAATCAGAAAAGTTAGAATCGGACAAAACTTTTTTAGAAAGACAATTTTAGCCCTATATAACTATCGTTGCTGTATTACAGGAAATCCCATTCCTCTGTTATTAACAGCTAGTCATATATTACCCTGGAGTCAATTTCCTGAACAGCGTTTAAACCCTCATAATGGCCTGTGCCTAGCTCGTACTCATGATACTGCTTTCGATCGAGGTTTAATTAGTTTCGATGAGGATTTAAGATTAATTATTGGCCATGAGATCGAAAAAAAGGCTCAGGATCAAGGTAGTGAGACGTTAGAACTAAATTTTATCAACTATCGCGGTAAAACTTTAAATGTTCCTGATCGCTTCTCACCAGATTTAGATTTTTTAAACTATCATCGCTATCATATATTTCATGGCTAAAAATAGGATAAGGTAAATTAAATTCTCAATTACATTACTTTGTTTATAATTGAGTTTGTCTAAAACATTTTTGCAATTATGGAATTTAATGACTATCCTGTTCTCGTCAGCTTGTATGTAAAGTTTTATGTACGGATTCAACATTTCTGACCTAGGCGGTTATCTATATTTTTCTCAAAAATAGGAAATCATACTAAATCCGTTGAGTATAGGCTACATATCAGGAGAGGGAATAGGCACTCATGCAATAGGCAAAAGTGGCAATAAATAATCAGTCTTTAATAACCAGATTTAGGATTAAGATAAAATTATTGTACTATCAACGGATATCGCTTAAAAAAACTTACTCACAGGGATTTTACCAAAATGTCTAACGAAACCGTTACTTATAGTCTTGAATCCATCCTTAAGGAAATAAAAGACAGCATCAAGGATGTTAACCAGAAATTTGACAGCCTACAGAAGAATCTTAACCAGAAATTTGACAAAATCGACGAACGGCTAACTAAACTAGAGGTGGGACAGGCAAAACTAACTGAGAAAGTCGATGGGATGGATAGAAGACTAGAAAAGGTGGAAGGAACCCAAAAAAATCAAGTTTGGACGTCAATTATTCTTTTAGGATAGGCCATCGGCACGGCAGCGGGGCGCTCTTTCTTTTCTGGCAATCCTTAGAAATATTGTCATAATTTCTCATTTTATGGTAGTTATGAGGGGAAATTGGCAGATGTGAAACTCAGGTTAAAAATAAGAGATGTCTAACCCATCCTGCCGATAATTATGCTTTACGATACCTAAATTATCACGTTCGGCATCACGACAAAGCCCCGTTGTCAGGAAAACGGGGTCGCGGGCGCTCGACGGGATCGCTACTTTCACCCCTATCCAGAAGGTTTAGATTTTCGATTTTAGTTTGCCGCGCTTCGGGACGGCTTTCGCCCGCGCTTCGGGGTGAATAATCCTAACCGTCACCTTCCCCACCCCATTCCCTTAAAAAGGCGGACACCGCATGAAAGAGATTTTGTGTTGTGGGCGGAAGATAACTATAAGGCCATAAAAAAACGTTGAAAGGCCGCGCTCCCAGTTGCTCTCTATATCTAAAAGTATCTTGCTCCGACAAACTCACCACTGCATCGAGTCTTTCGGCCAGGGCGATACAGTTCCGAAAATTTTCGGTGGCATAACATTGAACGTCAAGCTGATTACACCGACCCCCTGTGACTAAATTTGCCTGAAATGGCTGAATACTGCAAAAAATCGGTTTCCGGTACTGATAATCTAGAGATTGGAACTCCCTCTCCGAATAATGGGCAAAAAAATGGTCATCGACCTGAATCCCATCCCCGTGACGCGCTTCATGGATCAGTTCAGCGACGCTCAGGGAACGGTACTGGGGCGACTGAACCCAGACCACCGGCATTAACCTGTACTCTCGCGCCTCCCGACTCACCCGCCTCTGTACCTCATCGGACACTCCCCGAAAATCCAGGAAGACCACCTTATAGTTTTGGCTTTGGATGTCTTTCATGACCTGGCCGAGGGTGTTAGTGGACGAATGAAACCGAATTTGAGGTTGAGAAAGCCAAGTTCCATTGGGAACTCCTGCGATCGCTAATCCTGGAGAGAGGCATCCCCACAAAGTTGACAGCCAAATTCCCGTTTTCTGAGATGGTCGTCGGTGCTTCTTGGTCAATAACCTAACCATTGTTCGCATCTTCCCTCCGATTTTTCCACTCCGCCCCGCATACTGTAATTCTCGATCCGCCCATTTCTCCATTTTTTTGATGACCTCGACCTCGATTCCTTCTTTCAAAACTATACCCATCAATCATTTGCTCTTTTTTTAAGTTTTTTACTTTTTTGTTAAGAAAGATTCCAACCGATATCGGCCTTACCTAGGGTTTGCTGAAAAAGTTTTTCGTGGGGGCAGGGTGTGGGGTGTGGGGTGTGGGGTTTTACCGATTTTCAGGTAGTCAGTTACCTAATTTTCAGGGAAAAAGTACCTGAATTTTACCCCCGATCCCTCCAAAGGTCGGCACTTTTTGGTTGTCACCCCTTCAGCTTTTAGTGCTATTTTGCTGAAGAAACTATCAGTATAGGCCCCGTTTCCACACAGAAACCAGAAGAGCCAGAATTCTCGCCAGCTCTTAGTGAAAAGGCAAAGTTGACCGAGTGGAATCTAAATCAACGCCACTAACTGCAACCGGGCCATCGGGCGCGATCTCGATCTCGTATTGACCGGGTTGGCTGGGTACATCGGGTAAATGCCCTTCGGCTAAAGCGCGTAATAAGGGGAATGGGTCAATGTCGAAGCGAACGAGACGCGGTTGTCCATCGATGAGCGTGGCGATAACAGCCCGCTCGAACTCCAGAACTTTTAGCAGTTGGGGGAGTTGAAGGTCGAGAGAGCGCAAGTATTCGGCGAAAGCTTCCACTTCGGTGGTCGAGAATTGATGGGGCGGGGCTTTCGACCAAAAATCGGCTAGGATAGCGCGGAAGATGTCCGGCCCGAGCGCCAGCATCATCAGACGGGAAGTTAACCTGATGGCACTGACAATCATCGAAGCGCGAAATTCTTGAATCAGGCGGTTGATAATTTGGACTCCGGGGTCGGCGGTCAGTTCTCGTGCTATTTCGTCCGGTAGAGAGCGGCCGATCACCAAACTGCCTAAGAGCCACTCCCATCTACTCGGGGAAACGGCAGTACCCCCTATCGCCCCCCCGTTCGTTTTCGGGACGGGATAAGAGATTTCTTGGGAGGGGCGGCCGGGTTTCCGAAGTTCCCAGAGTTCGTGCAGTCGTTCTATCTGTTCTCGGACTAAATCCAGGCCGACAACGGGAATGAAAGAGGGAAAAATCTCGAAAATAATCGCTTTCAAGTTCGGCAAGGTGGGAATGACCCGTTTAGCCAACTCGAATAAGGGAGCGGGTATTTCCCCGGAATGAGCGTCTAGCCAGAAACCCCCCAACTTCATGCCACCCGCTAGATGAATTTCCCAGACCCGATCGAGAGGAAGTCGGGATAGGTAAGCTTCGAGCGACTGACGACCGTTGAGTTGGTTAGCCCAGAGGTTATGAAGATCCAACAACAGCCCACAATTGGCAGTTTCGATAACGCGGGCGACGAACTCGCCGTCTTCCATTTCCCCGGGCCGGGGTCGCAGGTAATTGACCCCAGTTTCCACCGCGATCGGCACGGGTAAAGCGGTTTGAAGATCCCCGATCGATCGAACGGCGGTCTCGACTCCTTCTAGTGTTTGGAGGGGAGGCAAGAAAAAGCCCGTGTGGAATTCCGGGGTCGCGTTAAAGCTAAGATGCTCGCTCATCCAAGGCGAACCGAGACGGTTGATCGTCTGCCGCAACAGTTCTAACTGCCCTCGATCGGGGCGAACTGTCCCGCCGACGGGAATCCCGACGCTATGGACGAGCTTTTTTCCCGGAAGCCCAGCGAGACGCTCGAAAACTTTCTCTAGCGTTCGGTAGCGTCGAGGAGCTTGCCCAGTCTCGATCCACATCGTCTGAGGCTCGATTTCTAGGACAGGAAAAAGTTCCGGGCGTTGTTCTAAAAGAGGCTCTAGTTCTGGTGAATAGGTAATCCCAACGCCCATTTCCGGAAGTCGAGAATTAGATTTTGCCAAATGCTTGTACATTCAACTTTTTATCAACGGTAATCAGGTCTAACTCGTTGCGAAAGGCGATATCGAATCCCGAGTGACATGCGGGACATCCGAGACGGGCGACAATACGGGCGATCGCTTCCTTCACCCGTTCGATATCGTTACTAATCCCAGCATCTAGCACTACGCTCACCCCACCGGCCCGCGCACCCAAGTCTCTGTCCATAAGTTCCGGGATTGGCCGATTCAATGGCGTGACTTTCCGCACGGGATCGAGGATAAATTCCCGCTCGTGAAGGAAAGTACAAGCCGCCCCGGAAAAGCAGGGCTTACAACCCACGCGACCCATAATTTCCGCGATACTGACCTGCAAAGCTTCTAGATTATAGGCGACTTCAACGGGTAAAGTGACTCTGAGCGGGCCGCTCAAGCCGAGTTTATGTCTGTGACTAATCGATTGATCCGCTTCAATAACCATTTGATTTTCTCCTGATTCAATATTCCAGAGGACAGAATCTTCCGTACTCTCGATTAGCTCGTTGTCTTGAAAGATTTTAAAGAAAATATCCGGCCGCCGATCCAGAAACACTTCTCGGAAGTAGGACTCGTCGAACATTATCTGAAAATCTCCGCCTTCCCCCGTGACGGCACTGCCCAGCAGGTCGTCATAGATTAAGTCTTTATCCCAAGCCTCAACTCGGAGTCCTGAAATACTGGAACGAGTTTGACGGTCGATAACACGACCCAAAATTTTCCATGTTGTCATGGCAATTTACCCGGGGATGAGCTTGGTGGTCGGAAAACTCCTAACACTATTATCAATAAAAGATTATCAGTAAGACACTGTTCGATATAGTTCGATATAGCGCATCTGAATACTAGGAAGATAATTGGTTTCAGCCCTCGTTTTGACGACATTGGTTGTCTCTTGAGAGATTTTAAAAAGCTTTCCGCACCACTAAGAGGGGTTAAGTTTAATTGTTGATGGTTCGATATTTGGTTTAAAGCAAAAATCGAGAAACTCCGAAAATGTTGCCATTCTTCATAAGACCATCGCTTTATAGCTCTTTTTACCTTACCGAGGTATCGACAAGTTTTGCCAACAAGGAGCTTAAGCCTCTTGACTACGCCTCCTTCTGATGAAAATTGCTATAATCTTATAAATAACAGGTTTTATGCGTTTAAATATCTATCTTTAGTAGTAAATTGCCGCTGTTCTCGACTTTGTGTAATAGTTTTTGCTTAAGGAATCGTGAAATGCTTATCGAGTAAGACTTTTGTCCCGATTCTCTAAACTTTGGCGATAGACAAAACCTCAAGAATATAAGCCTGTTCTGTAATTGAGGCAATTACTTTACGAGTCATAACACTCCCCACACATCCCACATTCAATCTTATACCAATTCTCCAAAATGTGAATACAGATAGGATAGAATATCATATTAGTAGAGTTAAAGGAAAAATATGGCAGGAGTTTATAAGATAGAAATATCTGAAAGTTAAGCAGAACTCAAGGAACTGCTTAGAAAAGAAAAAACTGGTTCAGGAAAAGAAAGAATACAATTATTGTACTTGTTAAAGACAAAAAAGGCAAAAACAGTGACAGAAGCCGCGGAAATGATAGGAAGAAATAGAGTCACTGTACAAGATTGGTTAGGAAAATATCGTCAAGGGGGACTGGAAAAATTATTGTCTAAAAAAGTCAGTACAGGAAGACCAAGAAAAGTTCCTCAGTGGGCAGAAAAAGCCTTAGAAAAAAGATTAAAAGAAAAGGAATATTTTTAAATATTTTTAGAATTAGTTTCTGAATATTTTGCTGATAGTATTTTGATAATACAGTTAGATAATGGCAGGTTTCATAAGGCAAAAAACCTGAAAATACCTGACAACATTATTCTCATGTTTCAGCCACCGCATTACCCAGAATCTAATCCAATTGAACAGATTTAGCAATATCTAAAAAAAGGATTGAGATGGAAACTACCTAGAGACTTAGAGGAATTACGTTTGTTAATTGGTCAACGACTCGAAGAAATGAACAAAGAGGTAATTGCTTCAATTGTTGGACGAGGTTATATCCTGGATGCTCTATCTGTAGTTGGCATTTAGAGAATTGGTATAACCTCGGTCAGCAAAAACTTTGCCAAACAGGGATTGTAGCAATTTGTTCACGGGTTTACGGTCGTCCACATTGCCTGGAGCAAGGTGAACGTTGAGCAATTCCCCCTCCTCTCCACAGAGGTTTTTCCCGTGCGGCTAAATTGTCAAACACCCGATGACTACTGATGCGGCGATTATGGCAGACCTGAATTTTGGTGGCATCGACAAAGCTAATCCCCGTGCAACGACCAAAACAATGCTCCAGGATGGTCATCATTTCGCTTCAAGTCAAGATTTTGCCATGTTTACGAGCTTTATTATCGGGCCAAAGCCTTGTCTGTTCTAATTTAGGTTCAAATACACGGCATCCGTCGTCGACAGGACAGAAAAGAGCTTCTAGACTAGACATAGATGGGTTGGGGGTGCTGAGTTTATATATTTTTCAGCTTACTAGCCCCCGCCTTTTCTTTGCACCCTTATCCCGAACTGACGTTAGTTAATAACTTAACTTCAGAGCATTTACCGGTACATCATCCCAAGACTCTACGGTTCTTAAAACTGCTATCCACCCTGCTTGTTTTTGTTCGTCCGTAAGACTGGTTAACCAACTTTGATGACAATCTTTTGCTGCTTGTTCATCTTGACAGGCAATACAAGCTTGTACTAAACCGCAGGGGTCAATCTGTTCATTTACCCAAATAATCATAGTTAATAGCCCTACTTAACTTTATTATTATACTCCATCGATCGCCCACAGAGAAACTTTTGATATTCATAACCCGTTACATAATTGGAGGATAACTCTGAGAGTTGACAGTCCGCTCGATCTATTGAAGAATGGAAATTAATTAGCCATAATTCAAAAGGGGGAGAAGAGGGCAGATTAAAATTTGGCTTTTGTTTTGGGTTAACTAAGAGAAACTTAGGGTTTTTATCGGGAAATTTTTGGTTAAATTCCCAAGCAATTCCCATCATTTCTCCCACCTGCACTAAACTCCTATAGCTAGTGGCAATTACTAACGGATAACGGCTATTATTTTCGATAGTGGTAACTAATTTATCTGGCCGATAATACTTACGATAGCCTAAATTAAAAGTCACGCTTAGGGAACTAACTAAAGCCATGATAAGGACAATAATTACGATTTTTTTCTGCTTCCTTTGCCAACAATTGTCTAATAAAATTGCTAGAATTAAAATTACCGAGGGAAAGTAAACAAAACTATATCTAGCTCCCCGGGTAATATCGATCGAGAGCAGATAGGTGATGACCAAGAAAATAGCAATTGAACTGAGAAAAAATGCCGAGAGAATGCCTAATTCTGGTTTATAGGAGTCTAGCCACGCTGTTTTTAATTGTGGGATAATCCAGAGAAAAAAACCGATCATTATTGCCCCAGAAATCAAGATAATTATTAAAGATTCTGATTCGACGGGGAGCAGAGAAAGCATAGTAATTAATGTTCCCAGCAATTGAAAAAAGGGGCTAATTACTGCTGAAAAACTATCATTGTCTCTCTGAATCCAACTGGTCATCTGATTGCCATAATCTTTGGGTACAAACGTGATAAACCAAATAATAATAAAGCTCAAGTTACCTAAAAAAACTAAACTTAAACGCCACCAATTAGTTATCCAAAAGTTTTTTTGTTTGATTTGATTGGATAAAATCCATAATAAAGTTATCGCTTCCGCGAGGATAGTTAAACTAAAAAAATAGTGAACTAATAACCCGATACAGTTGACAATTAACCAGAAAAAAACCAAAGTATGGGATATTCTCTTATGGTCGATAATTTTGCTGCTTGCCCTCAGAAAACAGCCTAAAGATATGAGGACAAATACAACCGCTAAAGTATAATGACGCGCTTCTTGGGAGATAAAAACCGCGTAGGGAGAAACCGCCATTAAAATCGCCGACAGAAAAGCGATAGAGCCAGATTTAAAGACCAATTTGCTGATAAAATAAATTACAGGAATCGAAATAACTCCCCAAAATACTGCCAGCGATCGCATTCCTTCTAAAGATACATATTCTCCGCGATCAAAGAATAATTTATTCCAGAGATAGGCGAGAATAAAATATAAAGGTGGATGATTGTCCTCCTGAATAACTAATTTAATTACATCGGCAATAGTTGCCTGATGGTTGCTCTGGAGAGGTGCTAATAAAGTGGTGAGGGAAATTATCTGATTTAACGGCACTATCTGGTAATTATTGCCAACACTAAAAACCATAGTGGCAAATTCATCCGTCCAGGGAGGTTTGCTAGTTAATTGTGTTAACCTAATAACCAGTCCCAAAATTATTACTAATCCTAACCAGCAAAAATTAGACCAAGCTAACCGCTCCTTGCTTCTTTGTTGTAGAGCAGAAATGACTGTAGATAAATTCAATTTAATTGTTATCTCCAAAAGATTCGATTATTTTAACTGCTTCCGATGGGGAAATATCTTGACGGCAATTAGGATAATCATACTCCTCCCGGGCAATTAATGCCCCACTGAGACGATAAAAATATTCTCCCATTTTCATCCAATCGGAATATAAATCGGGTTCGGGGAATTGTTGCCTTAATTCCGAGTCTTTGGGTGTACCATAATTGAGCCAGTATCCTTCTCCAAATAGTGGGGAATTGAGCGCTAGGGTTCCCTCTAATTCTAAACCATCATCGCCCCTGGCGTTTTCGATTCCTTCCACCAAAAAACAGCTATTCTCGGCATTTTCAAAGAGGACTGCGTATCCATTCCCCTCTTCTGCGAGGATTTTAATCTCGCTGGCCCGAAATCCGGGAGGGATATAGTTAGGTAAAATAATCTTAGCATCCAGCGATCGCAGTTGTTGCCGTTGACTGGCGCTCAAAGTTAGCGTTTCTGCTCTCAGGTATTGCCCATTGTCAATAATAACAATAGATAATCCTAAAACTAAAGGCCAGAGAAATTTTATGGTCATAATCGCTGTTTCTAGGGTCATATTCTGGAGAATATGTCAGTTTTTAGGCAATTTACTGATTATTTAACCAGATTAATGACGAATATTGCCCTTTTCCTGTTCCCGATTCCCTATTTACCGATTCTAATCGACAAAAAATCATAGCTTATCTGTGGATTCCACTTTTTTCCACTTCTGTCACCCAGAATTATGGGACTGACATCACCCCAAACCCTCTCGTATTCTAAGGTTATCGACAGGAAAGAGAGGTAACAACCATGTTAGTCAGCCACCAAAATCCAACTTTTGTCCGTAACTACTTAATCGCAGTTATCTCCGTGGTGATGATGGGTGTGGGAGTTGCCGATCTCGTCAATAATCCCTCCCGAATCGCTCAACAAAACCGTCTTGATGGTTATGGTCGCTATGTTAGCGCTGGTTTGGTTAGCGGTGCGGTCAATAATATACGTTAATTTGCCTCTGATTCTCAATCCTGTTTAAAAGGTGTGAGTAATTATGAATTATGAATTATGAATTATGAACTGGGGAGAATAAATAAAAATAATCTCCTGACTCCTGACTCCTGATAACTGACTCCTGATAACTGATAACTGATAACTGATAACTGATAACTGATAACTGATAACTGATAACTGATAACTGATAACTGATAACTGATAACTGATAACTGATAACTGATAACTGATAACTTTTAGCTTGGTGGGTCTGCATTCTTTGTAAAACATCATCGAGAATTGTCACCGCTTCGCGGATATATTCCCCCTTATTCAGCATGACACATTCGGACCTTTCGGCCATAGCGGCATCGGTAATCTCGGCCCGGGAGGGAATACTTTTCTTGACCAGATTTTCTAGGACTTGGGTAGCCCAAATGACCGGAATATGGGCCGCTTCGCATAACCAGAGAATTTCCTCTTGAATTTCTGCTAGTCTTTGATAGCCAATTTCTACGGCCAAATCACCCCGGGCAATCATTACCCCAAAAGGTTGTTTACCGGCGGCATGGATGATTAATTCGGGAAGATTTTTCACGGCTAAAGGTGTTTCTATTTTGGCCACGATTGCTTTTTGTCGCCAAGTATCCCCCAAACGACTTTGTAACTCTAGCTGTAGTGTCTCGATATCGCTGGCTTTTTGTACAAAAGAGTAACCGATAATATCGGCATTTTCGGCAATAAAATCTAAATCTTGCCGGTCTTTTGCGGTCAAAGGATCGATATTTAAGACCGTATCGGGGAAATTTAGGCCTTTATCTGCTTTGAGTTTTTCCCCTTTCTCCCTGGCGTGGGTAATTTTTAGTAAGAGACCTTCTGGCATTATGGCAATAACTTCAGCCCCGATATGACCATCATCAATCCAAACTTTCGCCCCGACGGGAATTTGGGGAATAATTTCCGGTTGGGAACAATTAGCCTGAAAATACTGAGGATGGGCAGTATGGGGCGGTTGGGTGGTTAAGAGGAGAAAATCCCCTTGATATAGTCTGGTTTGGGACTGGGGGGCTAAAATCTGTTCTAAACGGATTTTTGGGCCAGCTAAGTCCATATAAACTTTACAGGTATGTCCATTGACTAAATTTTCGGGATTTTTGACCGCCTCGCGCAGATTTTCGATCATTCCCTGCCACTCTTTGGGTCCATCATGGGCGCAATTAATGCGAATACAGTCCATCCCGCAACGCAGTAATTGAGCGATAAAATCGGGGTCGGTTGCCGCCTCCGTCGGCATTGTCACCATAATTCGCACCCGACGCTGGGGGGAAGGCAGACCGAAAACTTCGGCGCTATGGGAGGCTAAAAGTTGATCTCCCTGGAAAAATGCCTCTAAAGGGGGATGTTTGGGTAATAATGAGGCTTCTTGATGACAAACCGCCCCTAAAGTGGCAATTACCGCATCGAGGGTCGGTAAAACTTTCGATTCAATCCGGCCTAGGGAAGATAATCCCCAGGGCATTAAAGCTAATTGCAAATCCCGGATATCTTCTTGTCTCAGGGCGAGATAATAGGCTAAATTACGGGTGCTAGGTTGAAAATTCTCCCTTTCAATTAGGTTTTTCCACTGCTGCAATTTCTCCTCTCCTTCCACTGTCACAAAATGCCGTAACTTTTGCAGATGATGGAGGAGAGTTTGGGGATAGGATAATTGTTCTCGCTTGAGTTGTTCTGAGAGAGTTAAAGACATAAAATCAAGTAAAAAGTAAAAATCGTCAATTACTAAGGCAATACTTGCCTAGAAAATGATCACTTTCGCCGCTTATATTGCTTTTGGGCGGTTATGGGGTCAGTTCTCAGGTATAATCTCTCTATTTCTATACTAAGCAAATATCCTGTCTCTAGAAGTTAATTTTTGCTGCGATTTATGGCGGTTATCTTCATGGTGAGGTGGGAAGTTTTGGTTTTCGTGGTTCGCTGGTCGGTGGTCGATACTAGAAAGGCTAGGTTTATCGGTGAAAAATTATCGATAAGCTTCTTTAATCTTATGCCTTTGATCAAATTTAAAATAATGGCGGACATTGGTTGAATAAATTATCTTTTTTGGGCTATATTAAAGGTGACTAAAGTGATTAGTAACTACATTATTAAGTTTTATGAAGGGAGGGAATGCTCCAGAATCGCGACTATAATGATTAAACAGATCATTCCTGTGTCGGCGAGAGCGAGAAAATATGTCTGCCACTGAATACGAAGCAATTATCGGTTTAGAAACCCACTGTCAACTCAACACCAAAAGCAAGATATTTTGTCCCTGTCCCACCAACTTCGATAGTCCCCCCAATACTAACGTCTGTCCCATCTGTTTGGGTTATCCGGGGGTATTACCCGTCCTTAACCAAGAAGTCCTGGCCAGTGCCGTTAAACTGGGATTAGCTATCGATGGTAAAATCACACCTCATAGCAAATTCGATCGCAAACAGTATTTTTATCCCGACCTGCCGAAAAATTATCAAATTTCCCAGTATGATCTCCCTATTGTCGAACAGGGTCAACTAGAAATCGAGATCGTCGATAAAAAAACTAAGGAAGTTAGCCGCAAAATTATCGGTATTACCCGTCTGCACATGGAAGAAGACGCGGGAAAACTGGTTCATGCTGGCAGCGAACGTCTCTCCGGTTCCACCCATTCCCTGGTGGATTTTAACCGTACAGGTGTACCATTATTAGAAATTGTCTCGGAACCGGATTTACGCACTGGGGCCGAAGCGGCGGAATATGCCCAAGAATTACGGCGTTTAGTGCGTTATCTCGGCATCAGTGACGGTAATATGCAGGAAGGTTCCCTGCGCTGCGATGTCAATATTTCCGTTCGTAAAAAAGGCGCTAAGAAGTTCGGGACTAAGGTAGAAATTAAAAATATGAACTCCTTTAGTGCTATCCAAAAAGCCATAGAATACGAGATCGATCGACAAATTGAAGCGATCGAAAATGGCGGAGCGATCGTACAGGAAACCCGTCTTTGGGAAGAAGCTAGTCAACGGACGATTAGTATGCGGAAAAAAGAAGGTTCTAGCGATTATCGCTATTTTCCCGAACCGGATTTACCCCCCCTAGAAGTCTCCCCCGAACAGTTAAAAGCTTGGGCGGAAGAATTACCGGAATTACCCGCTCGTAAACGTCGTCGTTATGAAGAAGAATTTGGTCTTTCCGCCTACGATGCCAGGGTTTTAACCGATGATCGCACCGTGGCCGAATATTTTGAAACTGCTGTAATTGCGGGGGCAAATGCGAAATTAGTCGCTAACTGGATCAGTCAAGATATCGCCGCTTATTTGAATAATAATAAGCTGACGATCACAGAAATCGCCCTGCAAGCGTCAGACTTAGCCGAATTAGTTAAACTGATTGAAACGGGAACAATTAGTGGCAAAATTGCTAAGGAAATTTTACCAGAACTTCTCACCCAGGGCGGTTCACCAAAAACACTGGTGGAAAAGAAAGGATTAATACAAATTTCTGACACTTCTGCCATCGAAAAACTGATCGAGGAAATTATCGCCGCCCATCCAAGCGAGTTAGAAAAATTCCGGGCGGGTAAAACCAATCTTAAGGGATTTTTTGTCGGTCAAGTCATGAAAAAAAGCGGCGGTAAAGCCGATCCTAAATTAACTAGCCAAATCTTAGATCAAAAACTTTCTGGTTAGTTATATTCAGTGATCAGTAATCAGTAGAAATTATGAATTATGAATTATGAATTGGGGAGGGGGGAGAATAAATAAAAACACTCTCCCGAATACTGTCTCCTGTCTCCTGTCTCCTGTCTCCTGAGAGCTAAAATAACTGATAACTGAAAATGCCAAATTCCCCAACAACCTCGCAATTAAAGTCTAATAGCCCAAAAATTCTCGCTGTTGTCAACGGTAAAGGTGGTGTGGGTAAAACCACCACTGCGGTTAATTTAGCGGCAATTTGGGGGCAGAATCAGCGTGTTTTGCTTGTGGATGCGGATCCGCAGGGTTCCTCCACTTGGTGGGTAGAAAGAAATCAAGCGGGTATGGTATTTGATTTAGCCAAGCAAATTAATACAGAGAAATTAGGAGAATTGCGTCAAATTATCGAGTACGATCTGATCGTGATTGACACACCACCAGCTTTGCGTTCCGAATTACTTACGGCAGTAATAGCAGAATCAGATTATTTAATTTTACCGACTCCTCCCGCACCGATGGATTTAATGGCTTTAATTGACACGGTACGCACAGCAGTTAAACCCCTAGGAATTGCCTATCGGGTTTTGTTAACAAAAGTGGATTCTCGTAGTCTTAAGGAAACTTTAGAAGCACAAAATACTTTATTAGAATTAGGTATTCCTGCCTGTCATGCTTTTGTCAGAAATTATAAGGCCCACGAAAAGGCCGTTTTAGACGGGGTTGCTATTACCAATTGGCGCGGTAAAAATGCCCAAGAAGCCAGCGCCGATTATCGTCGTGTGGCCGAAGAATTAGAACGGGATTGGTAGATTTATCGACAGGTTTTCTAAGCACAATATTTTTGCAGTAAAGAAATCACTAAATCTAGACCATCGGGCTGAACTTGAACAGTATAGGCTTCGGCTTCAATTTGTCTGCTAAAACCCTCATAATTCATAAAAAATCTTCTGGTCATTGCTGGGGGTTCTATGCCTAAATTAAGAGCTTTAACTGTTTTGCCTCCATGACAAAGTTGAGCGGCATGGACAGCTTCATGAATTAATGTTGGTCGGGCAATACCTAAGTCAAAAACCAGAGGATGAATCCAAATAATTCTAGTTTTACTATCAAATAAACCATAGGCTCCTCGCACTGGTGGCGGGGCAATTTTGACGATAAAATTGTGTTTTTCTAAAGTTTTTTGCAGCCGGAGAAAATCAGGGTTTGCCGCCGATAAATTTTCTCCTGCAGCTAATTGCATTCCTAGAAAAACAGCAGCGATTGTGTAATAAATGCCCATCGGGTGATAGTTCCTATTAAAGAAAAATCAAAATTAGCAAGAGGTTATTCATTGATGAATCGAGCCATCGGGGAGAATTGTTCCTGTTAAAATTGCCCGGGTTAATTTCACCATAATACGCTTACCAAAGCCAATTTTTGCCCCGCGTAAATCCGCCCCACTTAAATCCGCCCCGCTTAAATCCGCCCCGATGAGATTGGCTTCCTGTAAATTTGCGCCTTTAAGGTTAGCTTCGAGGAGATTGGCGCGAAAAAGATTAGCTTTGTACAGATTAGCTTTTTCTAGGTTAACTTTGTGCAGGAAGCTATCGCTTAAGTCGGCATGGCTTAAATCTGCCCCGATGAGACTGCGACTAGAGAGATCTTTTTCTTTCAGGTTAGCTCCCTGTAAATCGGCTCCGTTTAAATCCCGATAGTGAGGGCGCCAGGTGCCCTGATTGTGAACCTGATGGTTATTCTGGGAGTGGCTGTGTTGACTATGGGTTTGTTGACTGTGGGTTTGTTGACTGTGGGTTTGGGAATTTTGGCCGGGTTGGCTAGGGTGAGGCTGATAGGGAGAAGCAGTTTTATAGGCGTGGGCGGGCTGTTTTTCAGTTTTAGGGGCGGAATTGGAGCGTTTAGGAGAATTTTGATGAATTTGCCGCAATTGTTCCCTAGCTTGGTTAATTTCTTGCAGTTTAGCGGTGGCTTTTTCCAAAAGACGCTGATTATCCTTGGGAATGCGATCAGGATGCCAAATAAACACCAAATCTTTGTAGGCTTGATTGATCTCGTCGAGAGATGCCCCATGATCTAACCCTAAAACTTTATAGTATCGCTCCAATTCTTTCATCATCGAAGTCCTAATACAAGGATAAAAGCACTAATGGCCACAATTTCTCTGAGTCTTGTCGGATTTTCTAGGAGAGGATTTCTTTTAGGATAATTTGACTCTGGGAGAGTTGCCATAAAATTTGAGAAAATGTCTGGTAATTAAGAAAATCTCGTTTTTCTATCCTGTTTTGTGGTGTAACTGTATAGCACATAACAGCAAAATTAGCAAATTTTTGATACAAAACTTAATTTTTGCTGTGGGGAGATGGGGAAGTAGGGAGGTGGGAATTATGAATTATAAATTATGGAGTGGGGAGACCACTTCGTGCGCGTTGCGGGGGGAGGTGGGGAGGTGGGAATTATGAATTATAAATTATGAATTATGGAGTGGGGAGAGCACTTCGTGCGCGTTGCGGGGGGAGGTGGGGAGGTGGGAATTATGAATTATAAATTATGAATTATGGAGTGGGGAGACCACTTCACTTCGTGCGCGTTGCGGGGGGAAGTGGGGAAGTGGGGAAATTGAACTAAAACCCCAAAACCCCAACACCTAAAACCTGCCGACCGCCGACCGACTGCTGTATGATAAAACTTGTCCCGATAGGATAAATCAAGGTTGTGAAATTTGGTCAGTGGTTGGGGTTTATCTGTTTAATAATGGCTCTGTATGTATTGTGGCAGATTCGACAGCTGTTATTATTGATTTTTATGGCGATCGTGTTTACCGTAGCCTTAAATAGATGTGTGAAAGGATTGCAGAGATTGGGGATTAAAAGGGGTTTGGCTATTTTAATTACCCTGCTGACGAGTCTAGCAATTGTGATTTTATTTTTTGTAATTATCGTTCCCCCCTTTATCGAACAGTTTCAAAAATTAATTGAACTTTTACCGCAAGCTTGGGATTTAGTCCGCAATAACTCGATTAGATGGCGGCAGCAATTTCAATTTGATTGGTTGCCATCGCTGCCTAATTTAAGTGATTTAGTCCAGCAGTTACAACCTTTAGGAACCTTTGTTTTTAGTAACTTTTTTACTTTCTTTTCTAACTCAGTTACGGCAATTTTGCAATTATTATTCGTGCTGGTGTTAGCAATTATGCTGTTAGCCAACCCCCAACCCTATCGACAAGCTTTCTTAAAATTATTTCCTAACTTCTATCGTCGTCGTGCTGAGGAAATTCTTACCCTATCGGAAGCGGGTTTGGGTAATTGGTTGTTGGGAATTGCCATTAGTTCAACTATGGTAGGATTATTAAGTGGTTTCGGTCTTCTCGCTCTACAAATTAATCTAGTTCTCGTTCATGCTATCCTAGCAGGATTGCTCAATTTTATCCCTAATATCGGACCGACTGCTAGTGTGATTTTTCCGATCCTTATTGCTGTTATCGATGCGCCTTGGAAAATTGTCGCTATTCTGATTCTCTATTTTATTATCCAAAATGTCGAAAGTTATTTGCTGACACCAACTGTCATGGCTAAACAGGTATCTTTACTACCGGCAATTACCCTAATCGCTCAAATTTTCTTCGCTCAAATATTTGGCATCTTAGGTTTATTGTTGGCTTTACCTTTGACAGTGGTAGTAAAAACATGGTTAGATGAATTATTATTCAAAGACATTTTAGATCAATGGGATCACGGCCATAACAAATCTTAAATAATCTCGGCAAAAGTCATGAAATTAATCATTATTACTCTCGTTATTTTATCTAATTTTTTTGCTGCTCTCCCAGCTAAGTCTGAAACGGTTCTAGAAAAAATTAAACGCACGGGATTATTAGAAGTAGCGATGAGAGAAGATGCGATTCCTTTTGGCTATCGAGATAGTAATAATAATTTGCAGGGATTATGCTTAGATTTTATCCAATTGCTCAGAGGGGAACTAAAGCATAAATTAAACCTCCAGATCATCAGTGTCAAAATTTATAAATCGACTTTATTTAATCGCTTCCAGTTATTGGAAAATAAAACCGTTGATTTCGAGTGTGGTCCTAATAGTATCAGAAAAAATATACCTAATGGTGTCAGTTTTTCTCGTCCTTTTTTTGTCACCGGAACTCAGTTTTTAGTTCGGAGTGATAATCAGAATAATTTCAACTTTTCTTCGTCCTTAGAAGCTGTAACTATTGGAGTTTTGCGAGATACCAGCACTCAGGAATTATTAAGACAAAAATATCCTCTTGCTACCTATCAGGAATTTCAAGGAGTGACGGGAAGACTGCGGGGTATCCAAAGTTTAAGAAGGAATAGAATAGATGCTTTTGCTAGTGATGGTATTCTGCTAATTGGAGAAGCTGTCATTCTCGGTTTATCCTTAGAACAAGATTATCAACTTATACCCCGCAATCCTTTAAATTGTGATTATTATGGTTTCATTCTTCCCGCTAATGATCCCCAATGGCAAGAGTTTATTAATGGGGTTATCGTCACCAGTGATAACAGAAATATTTTTAAAACATGGTTTACTGAAGTTGCTTCCTATTTTAGAGATACCTGGCAGTATTGTCGTAATAACCCCGAAAAATCCCAGTAAAACTTAACGATTATGCCTAAAAAAAATGATTTATTTTGGTTAATTGGTTGCGCGACAATAATCCTGTTTATTTGCAGTGCCACCAGACATATTTTATTTCAATCTAATGCTCTCGATCTTGGTTGGTTCGATCAAGGAGTTTACCTAATTTCTCAAGGTAAACCACCGATTATATCTTTTGTTAACTACCATATTTTAGGCGATCATATCGCTTTTATTCTCTATCCTATAGCCTTACTTTATAAAATTTATCCTAGCGTTTATTGGCTGCTTTTCTTACAAGCTTTTTCCCTTTCCCTTGCCGCTTTTCCCCTCTGGCAATTGGCAATAGAAGCGGGATTAAAAGAAAAACAAGCTTATACATTAGCCTTAGTTTATCTGCTCTATCCCCTAATTTTTAATGTTAATCTCTTTGATTTTCATCCTGAAGTGATCGCAGTGCCAGCGATTTTTTGGACAATTTTGGCAGCAAGATTAAATAATCTCTGGGGATTTTGTCTGGGAATCATTATTATTCTCGGTTGTAAAGCAATTCTCTCTTTAACATTGTTGGGAATGGGTATCTGGTTACTTCTCTGGGAAAAGAAAAAAATCCCCGGAATAATTGCCATGATTACCGGCATTCTTTGGTTTATTATCACCACGAAGTTATTAATTCCTCTCCTGACAGGAAAATCGGCAGTTATTGAAATGGCCGATTCTCGATATAGTTATCTAGGAGATAGTTTACCAGCAATTATCTTTAATCTTTTCCTCAAACCCGATCTTGTCTTGGGAAAAATCTTTACTGGCAATAATCTAGAATACCTAATCCTATTAATTATTCCCTTACTTTGGGGTTTATCCTGGCGCTATTCTGCCCCAATAATTGCCGCTATTCCCGCACTCGCTTTAAATTTATTGGCAGATCATGCCCCACAAAAAAACTTAACTACTCAATATTCCCTGCCAATTTTACCCTTTTTATTTCTAGTGGTTATCGCCACTTTAGCCCATAATAGTAACTGGTTGAAGCAGCCTAAATGGATAATTACTTGGGCAATTATTGCCTTTTTTGCCTTAGCCAAATACGGCTATTTTTGGTCACTGTATTTAAATTCCCTCGATACTTGGTCCGCCACCCAAAAAGCTCTCACCCAAATTACCACCAGTGAGAGTGTCTTGACTACTTCTAGAATTGCCCCCCATCTTACCCATCGAGAAATGATCAAATTAGCGATCGAAGGTTCCCAATCCCTAGATTTAAATCAATTTAATTATATCCTACTCGATCGCCGTCATCCCGGTTGGTCTAGTTCACCAGAACTAATTGATGATCACTTAAATAAACTGAATCAAAATGAGAACTTTCGGTTAATCGTTAATCAGGATGATGTGTTTTTATATCGGGCCTTGACAACCCCTCAAGGAACAAAATAATTTTTCGTTCCACCAATTCCAATAAATTTTCTTTATCGATGGGAAACCAGACAATACCAGCATCGGCACGAAACCAAGTGCGCTGACGTTTGGCAAATTGACGGGTATGGAGGATAATTAAATCGATCGCCTGTTCTAAAGAAATTTCCCCGAGCAGATATTGCTTAATCTCTGCATAACCCAAAGTCTGCAAAAGTGGCAAATCCCAACCGTATTTATCCCCCAAATTCTGCACCTCTGCTACTAATCCTTTTGCAATCATTTGATGAGTACGAACAGTGATCCGCTTGTCTAAACTTTCTGGGGAACAGTCTAAACCAATTTGTAAAATTGGATAAGTGGGAGGGTTTTCTCCCTGCTGACTAGAGATAGGTTTTCCTGTCAGATAAAAAACCTCTAAAGCGCGTAAAGTCCTTACCTGATCATGGGGATGAATTTTTTTAGCAGCCTCCTCATCTACCTGCATCAGAATTTGATAAAGATAGGATTGTCCTAAAGCTTGTAATTGCCGTCTTAAATCCGGTTGAGGGGAAACCCTCGGTATTTTTAAACCTTTGACAATGGACTTGATATAAAGTCCCGTACCACCGACCAAAAACAGAGGAGAATAGTGGAGAGTGGTGATTAAATCCTCAGCCTGTTCTTGGTACTGTGCTAGGGTGAAATTATCTTGAGGATCACAAATATCAATTAGATAATGGGGAATCCGCTGACATTCTTCTAAGCTAGGTTTAGCAGTACCAATATTAAATTCTCGATAGATTTGTCGGGAATCGGCACTGAGAATTACTGAATTAAACTTTTCAGCCAATTGTAGTGCTAAACTGGATTTTCCCGTGGCAGTTGCCCCACAAATAACAATTAAAATAGGTAAAGAGGAAGTAGTCATCGATACTACATGACAGTGAACAGTAATCAGTGAAAAGACAGGAATGTTAAGCTAAGTAGGGTTTGCTGAAAAAGTTTTTCGTGGGGGCAGGGTGTGGGGTGTGGGGTGTGGGGTGTGGGGTTTTACCGATTTTCAGGTAGTCAGTTACCTAATTTTCAGGGAAAAAGTACCTGAATTTTACCCCCGATCCCTCCAAAGGTCGGCACTTTTTGAATCAACCCTACTTATCAAGGGGGGATCAAGGGGGGATATATCTTCAATTTAATTATAACCACTTACTTAAGACGCATTTAAACAGGGTATTGTGAAGCTGATTAACAGCTTATCAGCAAGAAATTACGTTTGTCATTAATTTTCGTTGAACAAAAAAAACAGCACCCATCAGGATGCTGTTTGTCAAGAAAATGTTACAAAACTTAAGCTAAAGCCGCCATTTTCACATCGTTATTAGCGAGGATATTTTGTAACTCCTCCGCGTCCACGGTTTCTTTTTCCACTAACATTTGCGCTAACTGATCCAAGATGGCGCGGTTATTGACTAAAACCTCTTTAGCGCGACGATAGGCCTGTTCCACTAGGTTACGCACTTCCTCGTCAATAGCTGCCGCAGTTTCATCGGAGAAATCTCGATCGGAAGCGATATCACGACCTAGGAAAACATTACCATTTTGACGACCTAAGGCCACCGGTCCTAGGCGATCGCTCATGCCGAAACGAGTTACCATTTGCCGCGCTACTCGTGCCACCTGTTGCAGGTCATTAGAAGCACCCGTAGTCACTTCCTCCTCACCGAAGATAATTTCTTCAGCTAAACGACCCCCCAAAGCTACAGCCATCTGATTTTGCAGATAAGCGCGAGAATATAACCCGGATTCCATGCGATCCTCGCTAGGAGTGAACCAAGTTAAACCCCCAGCGCGACCGCGAGGAATAATACTAATTTTTTGGACGGGATCATAATCCGGCATTAAAGCACCCACCAAAGCGTGACCAGCTTCATGGTAAGCAACTAAAGTTTTGCGTTTTTCACTCATGACGCGATTTTTCTTCTCAGGACCTGCTAGGACACGATCGATCGCATCGTTGACCTCATCCATAGAAATCTCGGTTAAATTGCGACGTGCCGCTAAAATGGCGGCTTCGTTGAGCAAATTAGCCAGATCCGCACCGGTAAAACCGGGGGTACGACGGGCGATTTTATCGAGATCCACGTCTTGGGCCAAGGTTTTGCCTCTGGAGTGAACATTAAGGATTTCCTTACGGCCAGCGTAATCGGGACGATCTACCACCACTTGGCGATCAAAACGACCAGGACGTAATAAAGCGGCATCCAGCACATCGGGGCGGTTAGTGGCGGCGATAATGATAATACCTGTATTACCTTCAAAACCGTCCATTTCCGTTAATAATTGGTTGAGGGTTTGTTCCCGTTCATCGTTACCCCCCCCTAAACCGGCGCCCCGTTGACGACCGACAGCATCAATCTCATCGATAAAAACTATACAAGGTGCATTCGCTTTCGCTTGTTCAAATAGGTCGCGGACGCGAGAAGCACCCACCCCGACGAACATTTCCACAAATTCCGAACCGGAAATGCTAAAAAACGGGACTCCCGCTTCTCCAGCTACTGCGCGAGCGAGCAGGGTTTTACCTGTCCCCGGAGGACCGACTAAAAGGACTCCTTTGGGGATTTTTGCCCCAATTGCCGTGAAGCGATCGGCATTTTTGAGGAAGTCTACCACTTCGTTTAATTCTAATTTTGCCCCTTCAATCCCGGCCACATCACCGAAAGTAACCTGGGTTTGGGGTTCCATCTGTACTCTTGCTTTCGATTTGCCGAAGTTCATCGCTTGGGAACCAGGACCACTTTGGGCGCGACGGAGCAAGAAAAATAGACCAACAAGAAGCAAAATGGGGAAAAAGAGGCTACTGAAGGCTCTTACCCATACTCCTTCTTCTCTTTGGGGCAGTACGGAAATATCAACGTTATTTTCTGCCAAGATGTTGATTAATTGCGGATCGTTGGGCAGGTTAACTAATACGTTTGTTCCATCTTGAGTGGGTACGATCGCTCGCTGCCGGTCGGCACTTAAGCGCACGGTTTCCACTTTACCTTCCCGCACTTCCTGTAAAAATTCACTATACTTCCAAGTTTGTTGCACTGCTGGCTGGCGATCGAAGAAAGCTGAGGCCAAGGCAAGGACTACGATTAACAATAGGGCATATAGTCCCGCATTGCGCCATTTTTTGTTATTACCGTTTTTGTTCACGCTGTCGAACTCCTGATAAATTGAGGATGATCTTATCGGTTGTTAAGGGGTTGTTAATTTATGTTAACGTTTCTCAGGAACAGTGGACAGGTTTTTTTTTAATATGCCCGTTCTGGTCCTCAATGGGGGTTAGCTGTTGGGGGTTGGCAGTGGGGGAGCGGGGAGCGGGGGAGAAAAAAGCTGATAACTGATAACAAGGACTGCATCTACAACCTAATTTGTTCAGCTAAAAGCTTTCATGTACTTAGTTTTTAGCCTTCTTTTTCGGGGGGAGAATTGCCAGATTTTTTCTGGGAGCCTTTTGAACCCCCCAAAAATTGATTATACAAGGGAGCTAATCAATGATAAAATCTTGAAGCCTTTGTCAAAAATGAGCTTATTTTTTAGACAAATTACTGCATTTTTAACATCCATTCTACCGCCCGTTCATACAGTTCTAAATTACCGGTTTTTATCAAAGCATTAGCGGCTTTTTGCAAATAGTTAAGGCTCCCTACTCGACTACTAGGATTTTTATCATCGTAGGTGGCAAGAGCCAAGTTATAATAAGCTTCGCCATAATTGGGACGATAAGTAATTGCTAATTGATAATCCGCAATCGCTCCCTTCTTATCGCCGATTTTTTCCTTAACTAAACCTCGATTATAGTAAGCTTCAGCATAGTTAGATTGGAGAGCAATAGCGATATTTAAATCCTCCAAAGCACCAACATTATCTCCCAAATCAAAGCGAATAACTCCCCGGTTATTATAGGTGATCGGATTATTGGAATTCAATCTAATTGCCCTATCTAAATCCTCTAAAGCACCCTCTTTATCCCCAGTTTGTCGTCGAATAATACCACGATTATTATAGGCGATCGGATTGGCCGATATTCTCGGTTTTACTTGTACATTATCGGGAATAGTAGCGGTATCGGTGCGTGCATTTCCCCGATTACTATACACTGTCACATCGATAGGATTAATGCTCAAAGATTGCAGATAATCTGTAATCGCTCCTTGATCATCTCCCACGTCAGCGCTACTATTACCACGACTATAGAAAATTCTCGCATCACGGACTTTTTCTAGAAATACATTATAATCCTCGATCGCTCCCTGTTTGTCCCCTTTTTCAAAACGCGCATTGGCCCGTTTATGATACCCTTCTGGATCGTTAGGATAGGCAACTATATAAGTAGTATAATCTCTTTCGGCCGCGGCAAAATTTTTCAGAGCAAAATAAGCATCTCCCCGGGCTTGAGCATGACAAGAGACGTTATAATTAGGACGAAAATCGGTTTCTCTGGAGTCATAAAAATAATTTCTGTCGGCAGATTCTTGGATATTTTCGCTACAGACAGAGCGAGAAGTAAAACTAGGTGTATTGATCCGATCATCTTGGTCTAAGGCAATATTATAATTATCTACTGCCTCCTGATAACGCCCTAATTTATACAGCACTAATCCCCGATGATAGTGAGCGGCTGCATCATGACGATTTCGTGCCACTGCTGCAGTAAAATCCTCTAAAGCTCCTGCGTATTCTTGATATTTATTGGCCCGCATTAACCCCCGATATACATAAGCTTTTGCGTCTTGGGGTTGCAGATAAATTGCTTGGTTATAATCTTGAATTGCCCCTTGATTATTGTTGAGTCTTAGGTGAGCATAACCCCGTTTAAGAAATGCTCTAGCATGGGGAATTTTATCGTAGTTGGGATTAATACGGATGACAAGTGCTAAGTCTTTGATGGCTCCATTATAATACTCGATCGCTGTTTGATATCCTTCCGGGGAATTATTCGATAAATTGGCTAATTCTACTTCCTCGTCAGCCATTTCAATTTGTACTCTGGCACGGTTTTGATAACTGCTAGGAGCATTCTTGGCTAAAAATAGTTTGGGTGAGCATTTTAAAACGATTTTATAATCCTTAAAAGCATCTCGTTTTCTCCCTATCTTTTCTAAAGCTATGGCCCGATTATAATAGAGTTCAATTAGATCGGGTTGGTATAAAATAGCCAGGTCATAATCTTTGATAGCCTCTGCATAATTTCCCCACCGAGAGTATAGCTGTCCTCGATGATAATAGCCGCGATAATTTTCAGTTTCATAACCGATAAAACGCTGATAATAATCTAAAGCCAAGGATTGATGATCGAGCAAAGACGCAACACTTGCTAGGTTAAAGTAAACTTCACTTTCATTGGGATTATATTTAAAGGCTTGCCGAAAATCTGCTTGAGCAGCTTCTAATAATTTTAGCTGATGCTGCTTCCTTATTGGCCTTTCTGACTCAATAAGGGGTGTTTCTTCCTCAATAACAGGGATTTCCTCAACTATAGGTTTTTTTTCCTCAATAACAGGGATTTTCTCAACTATAGGCGTTTCTTCCTCAATAACAGGGATTTCCTCGGCTATAGGGGTTTCTTCTTCCTCCATCGCCATGGCTAACTTTAACTTACCTCTTTGATAATAGGCTTGGGCTAGTAACTGTCGATCTTTGAATCCGGGAGCATTATAATTACTATACCAAATGTATTGACTGAAATCATCGATCGCACCGTTTCGATCGTTGATTTTTTCTCGCGCCATTCCCCGTTGAAAATAAAGTTTAATCGTACTAGGATCGCTAGGATAGACTCGCAGAGTGGCCGAATAATTAGCAATTTCTCTTTGGAGAGCGTTAGTATCAACTTCTTCCCTAGAAATGACGGGACATTGTAGGTTTTCTACTGCTTTAACCGAATTAACTTCTAAACCAAATAATCCCCAAAACAACAGGGGAGACAATAAACATATTTTTCTAAAAAGCTTGACATTTAACCTATTTTGTGCTAGGGGATTGGGGATGGCTTGATCTGTCGGGGTTTTAGGGATTAAGGATTGTTGTGACATGATGATTAAAAAAATTTGCAGTAAACTCAAATCTGAATTGCATCACTATCCGATCGTATTTGATAAAATACCTCAAAGGGGGTTCGATAGTCAAGACATTTTCGGGGATGATTGTTAATTAACTCCACAACTTTTGCAGCATCCTTCCGTTGGCTATCCCAGACTGGTTATGGCAAATTAGTAGTTTGAATCAGCTTAAAAACTTAGATAGTATGGAATCGAATAAAGCAAAAATAGGCCCTCTTGGGTTTGCTGGGTACGAGCGAATAGAACGAACCACAAAGACACAAAGGACACAAAGATCGATCGCTCCTATATTAAGTTAAACTGATCAGACGAAGAATAAGAGAGTCAAAATTAATAGACCTCCCGCAAAAGTAAGTTCTCGATCCGCTATCGGGTCAAAATATCTAAAAGCACAGATAAATTTGACATCATCTTCGGTTTTATGGGTAGGATAGTTGTCTCTTGTCTTTTTTCTCCTCCTGTCTCGGAGTTTCCTCACCTAACGGAAGATTTTTGATTTTTACAGGAGAGCTTTTGATCTCAAACAGCCAAATTAACTCGATAAAATAAAAATTAATGGCAGTAAGGAGATAAAAGTTATGGCTGAGTCAAAAAGCTGGGATTTTCAGAGATTTTGGCAAACTCTCGACTATTTTGATAGTATTCCCCTCTGGAGTTGTCTGCAAAAGCTGCTCGGTTTCGGGGAAGATAAAAAAATTCAGCTAACAAATGAGCAAGCAATGAAGACTATTTTAGTCATTGGTGGTGAAAATGCGATCGGTAGAAAGGTAATCGCTCAACTACAGCAGCAAAACTATCAAATTCGCGCTTTAGTCGATAATATCGAGTCTGCACGTCAATTATTTGCTGAAAATGTCGATTTATTCGCTCTGCAAACCCCGCAATTATTCACGGGGATTGATGAGATTATCTACTGTCAAGGGGAGAATAACCGCCATAGTTTAGCCAATTTACTCGATTTACTGAAAAATGCTGGTATAAGCGCCGAAAAAACCCTCTTTAACTTTAGCAATCCCAGCAGTGATATAAAAGAAATCTGGGGTGCGGTGGATGATGTGGTAATGGGAGGAGTGAGTGAGAGTCAGATAACCCTAACCGGAGGACGCGCTCTCTTTTCTGGTATCGTTAGAACCGAAAATAACGGTGGTTTTGCCTCAGTTCGTACCAGAAACCTGAATCCTCCCCTAAATTTATCTAACTACGAGGGAATAGAATTACAGGTACAAGGGGACGGAAAACGCTATAAATTAATTCTGCGCTGTGAAGGACGTTGGGACGGCATCGGTTACTGTTATTCTTTTGATACACTTGATCGCACCCTGCAAAAGATTTCTATTCCCTTTCGCGATTTAATCCCAGTGCTGCGGGCCAAAACGATGAGAGATGTAGTACCCTTTGATAGCAGTAGCGTCTATGCTTTGCAGTTAATGCAGAGTAAATTCGAGTACGATGGGGCCTTAAATCCCTGTTTCTCTCCGGGGTTATTTGCTTTAGAAATTGTCACAATTAAAGCCTACGGTGGCAAAAACCGCTTAATTATCGTTAAAGAAGGAGAAATCGCCGAAAAAAGCCTCTTAGATGCTAGTGGTTATCCCTACGAAGCGATCGATTCTGCCCAGATTTTCGCTAAACTTAATTAATTTAAATAAGCTTGGATCTCAAGTTAAACTACAGAACATAGGGTTAAGATCATGACTATCGGGAGCATAATTAAGGAGGTATGTTCATGAGTGAACAGAATCCCTACGAACAACTTGGGGTTACTGAAGAATCCTCTTTTGAAGAAATTCAAGAGGCCAAACAAAGACTGGTGCAACAGTATCAGAATGATAGCAAAATTGTCGAATTGATCGAGGCGGCCTACGATTCCGTCCTCATGGATCGACTGCGGATGCGACAGGAGGGTAGAATTAAAGTTCCCGATCGCATTCGTTTTCCCGAACGTCTGACGATTCCGGTGGAAAGTAAACCAGTTACTAGCAGCAAATCTCCTAACTGGTGGCAAAGCTCAATCGATACACCTTCTGCACAGGATATCGGCGTACCAGCAGTGATTTACGCTTGTTTAGGAGCAATAACGCTGTTAGTTCCCGATCCTAGTGGCTCCCTCTTACCGCTGCTCTTAGCTTTTGGCGTTTTCGTTAATATCTATTTTTTCAACCGCAAAGAAAAACGTTTTGGCCGCGCCTTGCTATTCACTCTCGCTGGTTTAGTGCTAGGAGTCGCTCTGGGAGCGGGATTAGCCAGTTTAGCGGCCAAGGCTGATTTGAATATTTTCGGCGATCGCCAAATTTATGCGCTCGTCACTTTTCTGATCTTTTGGGTGATTAGTAGTTTTTTCCGTTAACCAATCGCTCGTAGGGATCCTAAGATCACGTCCACTGCTTCCCCAAGGTTATTGACGATATAATCAGGCTCGTAGCTCTCTAAACGGGAACGGCTGCGAATCCCCGATAATACGCCAATAACCTTAATATTTTGGCTCTTAGCGGCGGCAATATCCGCTTCCGTATCCCCCACCATCCAAGTATCGGCAGCCGCCGGCAGTTCCTTTGCGGCCTTAGCCATAAGCAGGGTTTTGTCGCGCACGTCGTTGGTTTTGGTGTAATTGTTATTTAGACAATAACGACGATTAGCGGCGAAAAAACGACCGATATCGTGGCGATTAAAGGCATGATCTAGCTCGGACACCCGCCGCATCGTCATCACGACTAAATCGATCTTTAACTCTTGGATTTTCTGGAGAGTTTCCAAAGAACCAACCACCGGGCGATCGTGGACAAGATAGGGTAAAGTATGAACAGTTTGACGACGAAGATGGGCAAATTTCCGGGACTGATCTTCATCTAATCCTGACATTTCCCCGATACGCTTCTCAGAAACCTGATCCCGTTTTAACTGCCAGAATTCCGCTTTCGATAATTCCCCGATAATTTGACCTTTATAGGCGGTTTTCTGTAAACAGTCTTGATAAACTTGGTAATATCGCTCCGATACGTCCATTATCGGGCCGTCAAAGTCGCTAATTAGTCTCAACATCGTTCTAATACTTCTCGCTTTATTAATTTTTATATACAAGTTACCCTAGAGTCTTGACAATGACAAGGGTTTTGTCGGGAAAAAGATTAGGGACCAGGGAAGTGGGGTGTGGGGTGTGGGGTGTGGGAAGTGGGGTGTGGGGTGTAGGGTGTGGGGGGAGACGGGGAAATTTCAACTAATACCCCAAAACCCCAACCTCTAACCCCTCACTGATTACTGATTACTGATGCTTCCCCTTCCCTAGTCTGGACGGTTAGCTTAAAATAAATGTAAGGATATGTAAACTTTCGTAACTATCTCGCCAATTGGCTAACCAATGATCCCAACAACTTCTTTATTCGCACCCGTTGACGATGATCTCCGTCTTTTGACCGATAACTTAAAAAATCTCGTCGGCGCTCGTCATCCCATTTTAGCGGCGGCAGCAGAACATTTGTTCGAGGCCGGTGGTAAACGCGTTCGACCGGCGATCGTGTTGCTGGTATCTCGCGCTACCATGTTAGACCGGGATATCACTCCCCGTCATCGTCGATTAGCGGAAATCACGGAGATGATTCACACTGCCAGTCTCGTCCATGATGATGTGGTAGATGAGGCAGAATTGCGGCGCAGTGTTCCCACCGTTAACAGTTTATTTGACAATCGCGTGGCGGTTTTAGCGGGAGATTTTCTTTTCGCTCAATCCTCTTGGTATCTAGCTAATTTAGATAATTTAGAAGTGGTAAAATTGCTCTCGGAAGTGATTCGCGATTTTGCTGAAGGGGAAATTCAACAGGGAATTAATCGCTTTGATACCAGTATCTCCTTAGAAGCTTATCTAGAAAAAAGTTACTACAAAACTGCTTCTTTAATTGCCAATAGTGCCAAAGCAGCCGGGGTATTAAGCGATCAATCGGCCGAAGTTAATCATCATTTATATAATTATGGCCGCAATTTAGGATTAGCTTTTCAGATCGTCGATGATATTCTCGATTTTACCTCTCCCACGGAAGTATTAGGAAAACCCTCTGGCTCCGATTTGATCAGTGGTAATATCACTGCTCCCGCTCTCTTTGCCATGGAGGAAAATCCCTATATAGAAGTGTTAATCGAACGGGAGTTTAGTCAGGAAGGAGACATCGAAAAAGCTCTTGATTTTATTCACTCTAGCCAAGGTATTCCTCGCTCAAAAGAATTAGCCAGTCAGTATGGACAAAGTGCATTAAAACACCTTGACTGTTTAGCTTCTTCTCCCTCAAAAGAGGTGCTAATCGAGCTAGTGGATTACGTTTTGAGCCGAATTTATTAGGGAATAATAGTTCTCGCCGTAGCAATAGTCCAAGCATCGACTAATAATAAAAATAGGGTGAGAGCAAAAAGAATTCCATACATCCAAGGTTGAGAAAGGGGGCGAATATCGGTCATATCCAGGTTAGTTTTTTCCTCGATTATTTTGACCATGCGATTAAATCCCACTACTCGCATCGGCAATAAATAGGCTTTTTCTGCGGAGCGATCAAGGAAATAATAAACTAAACCACCCTGTCCCGTACTGCGACATTTAAGTTCTTTTATATCTGTCCAATTTAACCACCAACCAGAGCGAAGAAAAGCGGGAAACCATTGGGGATAGGTAACTTGTATCCCTGTCTCTGATAAAATCACCCTTTCACTTAAAGCTCCGTATAAAGCGATTAATCCTAAGCTAATTCCTATCCAAAGAAAATTGGGATTAACGGGGGAATTAGTGACTTTTGCTAAAAAGGGTAAAGGGATGGTTAACGCCACATATAAACTTAATAAAGTTACCCGAATTATTGGTGATATCCGAAAAGTTGTTGTCTCGTTCATTTGATAACCTTTATCTTGTTAGTATGGAGAAGTGGGAAGTGGGGGAGTGAGAATTATAAATTATGAATTATGAATTATGAATTTGGGTTCTTCGGTTTGTGTTATGCAATGTACGGGGGTTATAAGGGACGGAACCCTTATAGAGAAAAACGTTTGGCGATTTTTGTCAATTGTTTTTGATCTAGAGCAAACTAATCAATTAAATCTCTTGCCAGATAAGGATTTAGTTTATTTATGCCACCCTATCGAACCATAACAAGTAACGAAGAGCCTGAATTTGGAGGTGGGGAGATGGGAGAATAAATAAAAATAGTCTCCTGTCTCCTAACGACCGATAGCTAAAATAACTGCTCATTGATCACTGCGTCTCCCTGTCCCCAAAAACCATCGTATTTAGTCACTTTAATATCACCAAAAACTTTGACTTGACAAGCAAGACGACGGTTATTATCGGGGTTATGGGGAGGTAAAGAAAGACGCGCTTTTTCCTGCCAATTGATAGCAGAAACTTCGCCCACAATTGCCACCGCACAGGTTCCACAGCTGCCGATGCCGCGACAATTGATTAACTTGGAACCGCCGTTATACAAAGAAATGTCATGTTTTAATAATATACGACGGAGATTTTCACCTCGATCGCAGGTGATTGTTTGACCATAAACTGTTATTCTAGGCATTAGGGGCGTGATTTTAAGTGGCTACAGTTATTAATTAATATTAACACTTATTGACTATTTCTATGAACAATGGTAAGCGCATTTGGGTCTATGACACTACTCTCCGGGATGGGGCCCAGCGAGAAGGTATTTCCCTCTCCCTAGAAGATAAAATTAAAATCGCCAGGGAATTAGATCGGATGGGTATTCCTTTTATCGAAGGCGGTTGGCCGGGCGCAAACCCTAGAGACGGTCAATTCTTCTGGAAACTGCACGAAGAACCCCTAAAACAAGCAGAATTAGTCGCTTTTTGTTCCACTCGTCGCCCCCATGTCGAGGCCCGGGAAGATCCGATGTTAACCGCCATTCTCGCCGCTAGAACCCGTTGGGTGACAATTTTCGGCAAATCTTGGGATCTGCACGTCACAGAGGGCTTAAAAACCAGTCTGGAGGAGAATTTAGCCATGATAGGAGATACGATCGAGTATCTACGCTGTCAGGGAAAACGAGTCATTTATGATGCCGAACATTGGTTTGATGGTTACAAAAATAACCCCGAATACGCCCTTTTAACCCTCAAAACCGCCAGGGATGCCGGGGCCGAATGGTTAGTTTTCTGTGATACCAACGGCGGCACTTTACCCCAAGAAATCGCCCCGATTGTGGAGAAAGTGCGGGAGAAATTGGATATCGATCCTGATAACGAAAATGGGACTAAATTAGGCATCCATGCCCATAATGACGCAGGAACCGCCGTAGCTAACTCCTTAGCGGCAGTTAACGAGGGCGCACGCATGATTCAAGGCACAATTAACGGTTATGGGGAACGCTGCGGCAATGCCAATTTATGTACTTTAATTCCCAATCTTCAGTTAAAAATGGGCTTTTCCTGCCTAGAAGAAAATCAATTAGGCCGATTGACGGGAACTAGCCGAAAAATCAGCGAAATGGTCAATTTAGCCCCGGATGATCATGCTCCCTTCGTCGGACGTTCTGCTTTTGCCCATAAAGGCGGAATTCACGTTTCTGCGGTGGCGAAAAATCCCCTCACCTACGAACATATTAACCCGGAAGCGATCGGGAATCAGCGCCGCATCGTCATTTCTGACCAATCGGGATTAAGTAATGTGTTAGCGAAAGCGCGCAGTTTTGGCATCGATTTAAATAAAGATGATCCCACCTGTCGGCAAATTTTGGAACGTTTAAAAATCTTGGAAAGTCAGGGTTATCAATTTGAAGCAGCCGAAGCTAGTTTTGAGTTATTAATGCGGGAAGCTTTGGCACAGAGAAGCCACCTTTTTGAATTAAAAGGATTCCAAGTTTATTGTGATATGCTCCGGGATAGTGATAATGCGATCGCTACAATTAAAGTACGAGTAAAAGAGGAAGATTTATTAGAAGTGGCCGAGGGTAACGGGCCTGTGGCTGCTTTAGATCGAGCTTTAAGAAAGGCTTTAGTCAAATTCTATCCCGAAATTGCTAACTTTCACCTGACCGATTATAAAGTGAGAATCCTCGATAGTGGTTCGGGGACGGCAGCGAAAACTAGGGTTTTAATCGAGTCAAGTAACGGCCAACAAAGATGGACAACCGTGGGAGTGTCTAGTAATATTTTGGAAGCTTCCTATCAGGCAGTGGTAGAAGGAATTGAATATGGTTTATATCTGCTGCAAAACAATAAACTAGAATTATCGGGTCAATTTTGTCCTTTGGGAATAATTTAGAGAACAGTAATCAGTAATCAGTAATCAGTAATCAGTAATCAGTAATCAGTAATCAGTAATCAGATTTTTTATCCCCACACCCCACACCCCACACCCCACTTCCTGCTCCCCTTTCTAGGATTAAATAACCCCTAGGATAATAATCGGGTAACAAAAGAATTTTGCCAACGACGAGCCAAGGCCCGCAGATACATATTAACGGGAAACTGATAATATTCGATAATTAACCAGAGTAAACAAATAGCATGGCAAATAAAGGTTAAAATCGACCAAAATAGAGGCACCCATGACAAAGGACTCCCCTCGACTGGAGGGAAAAGATAGGCCCCCGTAGCCACAATTGCTGTGGGAAAAATCACAAATCCTAAACCGATAATTAAGTAAAAACCTGCCATCTCCATGCCTTCTCTCGGTAAACCCTGCCAATACTTACCATTCCAATACCAAGTTAAGGGTAATTGACTATCGGCCATTTTTAAAACCTGTTGTTCTAAATTAGCAGTAAAAATGTGTTGACAAAAGTTACAAGCATAGGCTTCCATGAGTGGTAAAGTGGCGATTTTACCATGGCGACAGACGGGACAAGAATAGTTATCGTGATAGTTTAATCGGGTTGGCTCGGTCATGGTAATGTGAGTGAGAGTAAAAAAGGCCATTGCAGATAATTAACTTTTCCCTATTGATAACGATTGAGTTATGCGGCGCTCGCCAACACTATGGCTCATTAGTATCAAACGGGTTCAAATCTTGTGGATGAGTTATGGTAATACTTGATATACCCGCAAAATCACTGGGATTAAAGGTCAACAGATGTGTAATTTCATTGGCAAGCATAGCCGCAACGAGACGAACATCATGAGTGCGTTTACCCATCACTCTGTTAGTTGTGACTAAGTTCAGCCAATTTGTAAAAATCTGCCGAGATTCTGCCAAGACTGGAAAACGAGCGAGAAGTTGATCTATCATGCTTCTGGTTTGTTCTACAGACCAACCCAAACCATTGACTTCAGTTGGTCTGGTGGCAACAACCCAAAACTCAATTATTACTTGTGTCGCAAGGAAACATTCATCTGATTGCATGAGCAGACGAGAAACTGCATTGGTTGCCAGCTTATGCTGTAGGTCGGAACAATTGCACAATCGCATAACAATATTAGTGTCAAGTAAATATCTCGTCATCATTCGTAAATACTATCGCGACTAAAGGCTTCATCTCCTAGACTCGGACTATCTTTGGGAAGTTGTAACACCCATTCACGCAATTCCCTAGCTCTCTGGGATGGTGTTGCTCTTTGCCAAAGCGGAACAGACGATGGGACTTGTCCAGACTGAAACTCAAGGTCGGCTATGAAATCAGCAATCTTTTTCAGTTGATCATCGTTTAGTTTATCTAATTCTTTCTTAAGATCTTCTCGCAGCATAGGTCGGTTTTGAGAAAATAGACACTCTCTATGGTAACCGATATGCTCCTAGCCGTTTGGCTCAGGTGCTTGTTTATACGATCGGCTCTAAATAATCTCCCTGATTAGGCTAGACTCAAGTTGCCAGCTTAAAAAGTCTCTGGTGGTAATACTAAATCTCGTTATTACAGACTGATTATCTATTTCTCCTTTTGCCTATTGCAAGAGTGCCTATTGCCTCTCCTGATATGTAGCCTATACTCAACAGATTTAGTATGACATCTAATTCGCCTTGATTAAGGATAACTAATTAAGCAAGATTGGCAGGAATTGTCCCCAGTTTTTGCAGTTGTTTTTCAATATTGGCCTTTAATTGGATCCGGGAGATTTCTTTTCCTGTTTGAGCGGTGTGTGCATTTTCCAGAAAAATAATACTATCTACTTTTTCTACGGCAAATAATTGGAATAAAAGATGGGTTACGGGAATCAGGAGCGTTGATAGGGGTGAATTAGCAGTATTTTGAGCAGATAGGGACATTTTTTCCGTAGCAAAGGCATAGATCACCCTTTTTTCCTGTTGCGGCTGCTGCCGATGGGCTAAAGTGGTTAGTAACCAATCACCCTGGCTATTCTGAATCACATAGTATTGTAAATGTTTTAACTGTCTGGCCACGGCCGCGAGGACAGGATTAACCGCTTCTTCCATGACCACGGTGGCCAGTCCGTAATTGACCGCTTCTCGACTTAAAATATGCAGTTGGGCCTTTAATTTCATGGCTAATAATGTCTATAAACTAATCGATGGCGATGACATTCATTTCTTGACTCGGCAACCCCAGTTAAAATTGTCGTCTTGAAAAGATGAGGATGGAGATACCCAATAATAGACCAGTATAAACGAGACTGTAGAGGGCATTACCCATTAAGACATCAGCACTGGGCAGCAAACCATAAACGGCCTCGTTTCTAAAATTCAATCTCTCCAAATCTGGGAGAATTAGATAAATATTTTTAGTGATAGCGAGGATATTGGCATTTTTGCTGATTATACCCAATTGGATCAGATCTTTGCTGATGTGACCCATTAGATAGAACCCAAAAGTCATTAACGTGGCTATAATCGAACTGGTAAATACCCCAAAAGTGATCGCCACGGCCGCGATGAGAATTAATTCCAAACCGAGATAGAAAACCGAGACAATCAGGGGTAAAGCTTGAAAAGATACTTTCATCCCCAGCAACATCAGCAGGTAAATCACCAACATTACCCCCAACATCACCGCTAAAACCCCGGACAAACCCAAGTGTTTACCGAGGATAAATTCGGCCCGACTCAGGGGTTTAGGAATCAAAACTAAAATAGTTCTCTTGTCAATTTCCTTATTAATTAGCCCTGTACCCACAAAAACCGCGACAATTACCCCTAATAACCCGATAGCGGCTAATCCCAAGTCAAGAAAGATTTTCTCATCGGTTCCCACCGCAATTTCCGGTAATAAACGCCAAGCGAAGGCCATCAACAAGGCAAAAAACCCGATAAAGTAAAGAATGCGATCGCGGATAACCTCGCGAAAACTGTTAGCTGCGATCGCCCAGATTCTCAGGATGCTGATACCCATAGCCTTTCATCAAAATAATATCTGTCTTTCCCTTTGAGATTACCCATTTCCGGCGCAAAAGTGGACTTTCTCTAAAAATCAAAAATTGTCCCGGTTGGTTAGCAGTCCCTAGGGATAACTAGGTGTTGTTAAGTTAGCTAAAACAGCAGATAACCCTTACCGTTCCAGTGTTACCTTATCTTTGCAGGCAGCTTACCCGTTGGTTTTGTTGCAGTTGTCCTGAAACTTCCTCACCGTCCCAATCCGCCATCAAGAATAAGCCTAGGACAAATTGATCTCTAATAACCCCGGTGGTGGCGTAATCTCGATGCGTGCCGCTTTCAGATCCACCAGTGGCACAATTTCTTTGACGAAGGGAACCAGGGCCCGGGCCTCTGAGTCGGAGGATGAACTTTTTTTCTTGAGGGGGGCGAGATTTGCTTCCAGTTGCACTGCTAAAATGTCATTACCCGCCCAGAAAATATCTACTACAACCCCGATTTTTTCTCCTGTCAGGTGATGATAAACCTCTAAGTTTACTAGCTCACTAACATGATATTCATCCGCTTTTAGGCGAGGTTTTTCTAGTTTATTCGCCCATAATTTATATCCGCGCAAAGCTTCGGCTTGTTCCCGATTTTCAACCCCCTCTAACTTGATAACATAAACATTTTTTCCCGGTAGCTCACGTCCCCTGAGCAGAGTAATTTCTTGGATTTCTCCCCCCTGGGCCCCTTGTATTCCCCTAATACCTCGCTTCTGAAAACGTTCGGGAAAATCTGATACCGATAAAACTCGCAATTCTCCCTCCAGTCCCTGGGGTGCTACTATTGTCCCAATTTCTAGCCAATTTTCTTCCATTGTCTCGACATTTTTTGCTATAGCTTTCCCTAGTATATAGCCTTTTTTGTCTCGCTCCTAGATTTTAAAAGTCTTGGTAAGGTAAAATTTTTAGTTGACCTCTACTCCTGACCATTTTTTGACTTTTTACTGGTGACTTTTTACTGAATTATGACTATTTGGCAAGCGGATTTTTATAAATCTTCATCTTCTCCTCCTCCTGAGACAGTCTGGCAATTGTTAATTTTCGATCCTCTCGGTCATCTTATTTATGAAAATTCCTGTCCCCAATCCCAAGCTAATAGCGACTGGTTAACCCAACAGTTACAGCAAGCTTGTCAAGTCTCCTCCCCAGAAATTATCCAAGTTTTTCGCCCCCAATGCGCCAATTTATTTCTCCTCGCTGGTCAAAATTTACAGATCAAAGTCGAGTTAACCCGTCACGTTAATGCCCTGAAAAAACAGCTAGAATTGCGGCAAATCCCCATAAATATCGACTCTCCTCCACCACAACCCCTACCCGACCAATTTTTAGGTCAAGAGTGGCGTTTTGCTCGTTTTCCCGCCGTTGATTTAGTTAATTTTTTTGGCGATCGCCGAATACCGATTCTTTCCCTACCAGAGGCCTTTTACCCTTTAAAACTAGGTTTAGCCTCCACTCTAATGATCCCCGGTGTGGTTATTACCGGTGGTAAAAAATCTCTGGCCATCGCTCGTTGGTTGGAGGAAATTAACCCAGTATTTATCGATCATATTCCCACAGAAAGGGGGCGATCGGGCGGTTTAGTCTTGGAATCGGGCCTAAATGAACGTTGGATTTTCCTAACCTACGAGGATGAAGAAGTGGCCCTGGCAGCCAATGTTTATCAGGCAACCAAACAGGAAAGCCAAGGTTTGCACTTTCTCCTCATACAACCGGATGATTCTGGTCGCACTTTTACCGGCTTTTGGCTACTGAAGCAGGTTTAACCCCCAAGCTGTCCCCAAGAGGCAAAGAATGCCGGCTAAACCCGCTAAAGGTTGGTTATAGATACCTTTAACCCAAGCTAACCCAGAATCGCTGTAAGACATCAATTCGGCACTGTCTAGCAACGCTAATCCCCACACCCAACCGCTATGAAGTCCCCAAGCTAATCCTAAACTACCATGATCGATCGCCCGCGCCCAGACCAGAACCATGCCCATCAGAAATAAACCGGGTAGTTGCGGCAGCGTTTGCTGACGTTCCCAAAGCAGATGCAGCAGGGCAAAAATTAGGCTAGAAATGGCTCCCGCCACCCAAAAACCGTATTCTTGGCTTAATTGGCTCAAAAAGATGCCCCTAAAGATTAATTCCTCGGTAATACCCACCCAGAGGGCCACTATCAACAGGGGTAAACTCAAGGAAAAAGCACGAGTTAGATTTTTGGGCTGCCAATGTACCCAGGCCAAAATCCCCTCTAGGAAAAAAATTATCCCTAATCCCACCACTGCCAGGATTAATCCTTTAGTTAGGGAGATAAATAGGGAAAATGACCAAATTAATCCGTAATTATCGAGGCTGCTCCCCTCTATCTTCAATAATCCCCAGATAACTAAGGGAGCCAAGACGTAAAGAGAGGCCACCATGGGCAATTTTTGGTCAGGTTTTGTCCCTTGCAGCGGTTGCCATCCCAAACGACTCCCTAAACCAATGGCAATGGGCAGCCAGAGAATTAACCAGGCTAACAGGAAAATAATAATTTTTATTAAGGCGGTAATCTCCATTGTCAATTAGGGGTGTGGGGTGTGGGGTGTGGGGTGTAGGGTGTGGGGTGTGGGAAGAATAAACAAAAATAATCTCCTGAATACTAACTCGGAGTCTCCTGTCTCCTAACACCCATAAAACCAACCCCCTAGGCATAGGACAACTGTGGAACTTTGCTCTGGTAAAGCCTAGCTCCAACAAAAATCCATCCCTAGGGGGTTGCGAAAAAGAAGAAAAAGTGCTTAAGGAAAACCCCTCAAGTTGATAAAAGAGGCGGTCAGGGGTTAGAATTAGGGGTAAGAATCTATATTGTCTTTTTGGTCGGTCTTGTCAAAACTAGCCCTTTTGACTGCCGATTTTTTTTCCTTATCCCTACTCCGTAACCTATTTAAGCTTCTACCGATTCTTCTGATTCCGTTTGTTTGAGGTGGATGTGCTTGTAGCCAAGTTTGATTTCAAACTCATCGCCGGGCTGCAAGTTCATTTGTTCGGTATAGGTGGAACCGATGACGATTTGACCATTTTTGTGGACACTAACCCGGAAAGTGGGTTCGCGGCCACGGCCATCTTTAGTGCCTTCGGGATCGAGAGGAACCCCTTTTGCACCCAAAACAGCATCGTAAAAGTCGGTTAAATTGACCCGAACTTGGCCATCTTTACTTTGAGAGTAGTAACCACAACGTTTTGCCGTTTCGCGACGGGGTAAGTGGGATAACTCTTTGACTTTTTGTAGTAGAGCTTTCCCGGTTAGGGGAGTAGGAGAGATGTCACTCATGGTACTTTTTAATGTTCCTTGATTTTTGACTGACTGTCAATTAAGTTTACACTGACAAATTGATCATACCAAAAATCTTGCCAAAAATGTCTAGAGGGGAATAATAAATTTTTTAAAACTGATGGTTCGGTGATGACAATCGTGCTAAGAAGACCCCGGACTAGGTAGTAAGTGTAAACCTTGTGGGGGAGAGGAAATTTTTGGTCAATACTCTGGCAATTTTTGGTCGGGTGCGAGGAAAACAGGGGGGAGAAAGTAAGTCCATAAAACTGTTTAAGCTATACCTAGCAAGGAATAGAGAAAATATACTTGTGGTTGTAGTTGGCAAAAAACTAATGACCCAGAGCAGTAAATCCGGGGTGATTAAACTGTTTTCGATCGACTTGCCCATCTATCATTAGGCCTAGATACCCACCCCTTGGCTCAACCGACCGGGGAAAATCTTAAGGATTAATTACCATTACTAGCTCCCCTTTGGCCCGTTAACATCGATTATCCTGAGTATTAGGAGTCCCTCATCCCCGTGCCGAGTATGGAAGTTTCTTTTAAAATTCTGCGTCAACGACCCAACGACAGCCCCTACCTAGAAAATTTTACCCTAGAGGTGGAGGCGGGAAATACAATTCTCGACTGCCTTAATCGCATCAAATGGGAACTTGATGGAACTTTGGCCTTTCGTAAAAATTGCCGCAATACAATTTGTGGCAGCTGTGCGATGAAAATTAACGGTCGTTCGGCCTTGGCTTGTCAAAAAAATATCGCCAGTGAATTAAACCATTGTAGCCAAAAAGATGCAGGAGAAATTCCCGAAATCACGATCGCACCCCTGGGTAATTTACCCATTATCCGGGATTTAATCGTCAATATGCAACCGTTTTGGGACGATTTAGAAAAGGTTGAACCTTATATTAGTAGTCAAGCACGCACCATTCCCGAACGAGAATTTCTGCAAACTCCAGAAGAAAGAGCCAATCTCAATCAGATGGGTAACTGCATTATGTGCGGGGCCTGTTATTCGGAATGTAATGCCAAGCAAGTCAATCCCGATTTTGTCGGTCCCCACGCTTTGGCAAAAGCGCAGCGCACCCTAGCAGATTCCCGCGATGGTAATCAGGAAAGTCGCCTAGAACTTTATAACCAAGGCACCGCAGGGGTTTGGGGTTGTACCCGTTGCTATTTCTGTAATGCGGTTTGTCCTATGGAAGTGGCTCCTATGGATCAGATCGGTAAAATTAAACAGGAAATACTCGCTCGCAAGTCGGCCGATAGTAGTCGTCCCATTCGTCACCGCAAAGTTTTAGTGGAATTAGTCAAAGCGGGGGGATGGGTGGATGAACGCCAATTCGGCCTCTATGTGCTGGGCAATTATTGGCGCGATTTACAGGGTTTATTAAGTATTGCCCCCTTGGGATTGCGGATGATTGCTAAGGGTAAATTTCCCACTTCCTTTGAAGCTTCCGAGGGAACCGAGGAAGTGAGAGGTTTAATTACTGCCATTCAAAATTCTCGCTCTTGATAGTTAGAGTAATTCTGAGATAATTATGATCTATATTCTATTTGACTGGAGAACCCCTTATCATGTTCGATCGAGATAGTATCCGTGGTTTTTCTGCCCTGATTACCCTTGTGGGAGTCGCTTCTAGTTTGGGTTTTAGCTTCAACGCACCGGCTTTCTCCCAAGCTACCTCTAACAATTTACCGCTACTCTTAGCCCAAAAAAGCGAAAAGGTGCGCGTAGCGGTTTTAGACTTCGATTATAGCGGTCTCAGTAATCCCCAGTGGTTAACATTTCTCAATGGTGGAGCCAGTGGTGTTAGTGATATTCTCGTCAATAGATTGGTAGAAAGTGGTCGCTATACAGTCATTGAGCGCAGTCGCATTGATGCTGTCCTCAGAGAACAAAATTTTGGGGCTTCGGGACGGGTAGATGCCGCTACCGCCGCTCAAATCGGGCAAATTTTGGGGGTAGATGTGGTGATTATCGGTTCGATTACCCAATTCGATTTACAAAAAAAACAATCCGGTGGCTCGTTTATTATTTTTAGCACCGCTAAGACAGAAACCGATGCTTTTGTCAAGTTAAATGTCCGGGCAATTAATACCACCACGGCCGAAATTATTACCACCGCTCAGGGAGATGGTACTGCCAATCAATCCGATGGTTCAACCGTGGTTTTAGGGGTTGGGGGTGGTTCCCAAACCTCCAACGAAGGGAAATTACTCAGTATTGCCACCGATAAGGCAGTGGCGCAGGTGGTGGATAATCTCAATGATAAAGCCGACCAAATCGCCGCTACACCTCGCTCGCTCCCGACTGTCACCGCTTTAGTGGCTGCCGTGGCGGGAAATCAGGTAATTCTCAATAAAGGCACGGGAGAGGGTTATCGTGTCGGTTTACGCATTTCCATCGAACGGACGACTCAAACGGTCAAGGATCCGCAAACGGGTAAGGTTATCCGTCAGATTACTCAACCGATTGGCACTCTCGAAATTGTCGAAGCTGATGGTCAATCTAGCGTCGGTCGCATTATTACCGGTAATGGTTTTAAAATCGGTGATTTAGCTAAACCGATTCGTTAACCTGGAATTATGAATTATGAATTATGAATTGGGGAGGTGGGGAAGTGGGAAGATCGGTAAACTTAAAACTCAAGTCTGATCACTGATAACTGATAACTGATAAGTGAACACTCACGAAAATTTGAAGTTATGTAAAGCGAACCCTGGGGTCAGGTAAGACAACCGATAAAATTTATGATCGGAATCCCTTGCATATTCCCTAGACCAGAGCGATTAACAAAAACTATCAAAAAATGGTACAAGATCAAAAACCCACGGTGATCATTACTGGGACAACTTCTGGAGTCGGTCTCTACGCCGCTAAATCCCTTGCTCAAAGAGGTTGGTTTGTGGTTATGGCCTGTCGGGATATCCCGAAAATGGAACAGGCGGCCAAGGAATTAAACATTCCCCGGGATAACTACTGTATTGAATTTATCGACCTCGGTTCCCTTGATAGCGTCCGGCGCTTCGTTAAAAATTTCCGGGCCTTGGGCAGATCTCTAACCGCTTTAGTCTGTAATGCCGCTATCTATCTGCCTTTGCTCAAAGAACCCTTAAGAAGTCCCGACGGTTATGAATTGAGCATGGCCACCAATCATTTAGGTCATTTCCTGCTCTCGAATTTGCTCTTGGAAGATCTAAAAAATTCCCCTTCTCCCGACCGCCGTTTAGTCATTCTCGGCACTGTCACCCATAATCCCGATGAATTAGGCGGCAAAATTCCTCCTCGTCCCGATTTGGGCGATTTGGAGGGGTTTGCCAAGGGTTTCAAAACCCCGATTACTATGGCCGACGGCAAAAAATTTGAATCGGTCAAAGCCTACAAAGATAGTAAGGTGTGTAATGTTCTCACCATGCGGGAACTGCACAAACGCTATCACCAATCTACCGGAATTACTTTTACTTCCCTCTATCCGGGTTGTGTGGCCGATACACCCCTTTTCCGCAACCATTACCCCTTTTTCCAGCAGTTTTTCCCCTGGTTCCAGAAAAATATCACCGGTGGCTATGTTTCCCAAGAATTAGCCGGGGAAAGAGTCGCTATGGTGGTGGCTGACCCCCAATACCGTCAATCCGGTGCTTACTGGAGTTGGGGCAATCGTCAGAAAAAAGAGGGTAAATCCTTTGTTCAAAGGGTTTCTCCTCAAGCTCGCGACGATGAAAGAGGGGCAAAAATGTGGGAATACAGCGCTAAATTAGTCGGATTAGCCTAATTTCCGATTTTGAGACTGAAAAGGGACACAAGGTAACTTGTGTCCTTGTGGAAACGGGGAGCACTGGGACAGGGAGCAACAGTCCATAACTGGGTTTTTAAAGTTTGATTGGCAGTTAATGATATTATTAAAAACGGATTTGGTATTAGGCTCTCTTGGATTTGGTGGGTAAAATGTATTCTAAGATACATTCCTCCTAGCGAGGGGCTAGACGAACCACAAAGACAGAAAGAACACAAAGATTGATCGATCATATTGTAAGTTAAACTTATCACACAGAACCTAGAAGAGCCATTGTCCAATTGACGAAACGCTCGGCAACCGTAAAGATAGCCTGATCTCTATGCTGTTGCCAGATTTTGTTTAGCTTTCCCGTTTTTTGACTAGAATGACACCGCAACCGATCACCAGCAATCCTGCGAGGGTTGAGGGTTCGGGTACAGTTTCCACGCTAAAGGCGAGAAATTGAGTAAATTGGAGCTGGGTAAAGTTATTGTCGCTGACGAGAATTATTGATCGCTTGCCGTTCGGTAAATCGGGGCCGAAGGTAATCCCCTCCACGTTATCGATGGGGATATTTAACGAGGTCAGATCGAATAATAGGGTTTTCTGGGCGGCCACGATACCCGAAACCCCATTAATACTGGGAAAGGCACTAATATCGGTGGCCCCCTCCAGGGAAACCTCGTAGATTTTCACAGTATAGCCCGTATTCCCCGGTGTTCCCGTCGTTATAGAGAAAGAACGTTCTAGGGAGAGAAAGCGTTGGCCACTATTATCAAGTGCCAGTAAATCGACGAGTCCGTTGACATCGACTTGGCTTGGAATAATCGGGGGAAGGGCGATTGGATCGGTATTGTAGAGGAATTGAGCGATCGGCTGTCCATTAGCGAGATTGTACTGCAATATCCGCGAGGGAGAACCGTTCGTTGGCGTCGCGGCCGGCCCATCCTGCACAAGCGCGTTCTCGGAGGCCGTGAACAGGAATCGCTGATCTGGGGTGGTGGTCAGACTTTCTAGAGCCAGATTATTGCGAACCCCGCTTGTGGTGGGAATCGGGTTCGGCGCGGGGATAAACTGGTTTGGAATCGGTAAAGTATCGTTCTGTTGACCGTTGGCCAGCGCGAATCGATTGACAAAGGGATCGAGAATCTGATTGTTAGAGACCTCCCCTTCGGAGGAAATATACAGATTAGAACCCACGAGCGCGATCCCTTCTGGATCGAGACTCAGCGCGGGGAAAGTTTGCCCGTTAGTCTGTAAAAGTGGGGTAACACCGGTAAAGGTAACGCCGCTATTCGTCCCATTAACATTAAATAGCATCGGATTGATCGTTGCGGTGTAGAAACGCGCCGGGCCGTTCTGAGAGCGATCGTCCGAGATGATGTAAAAGTTATTAGCCGCCGGATCGTAGGTAATGCCCGATAATCCCCCGACCGGAACGGAGACACCGTTCACGGTTCCCGCTGGGCCTGAGGGAATAAACCCCGTGGGAACAATCGATTGACCGAGAAATTGTAAATTTAAAGGCGAAGCTTGAACCGACGAGGTAGCGAGGAAACCGACCGTTATGGTTCCAGCGATCCCGATGAAAAAACGAGAGGGGGATTTCATGATTTCTATCCAAAAAAACATTAGAACTCTTGCAAATTAATTATATGTTACAATCGTGTGTTAACTAATTTTTTTGGGAAAATTAGTTGTTTAGTACATTTGCGCTAAATGAAAGCCTGAAGTTTAACTTTTAACCCAAAAATATTTAGATATGCTTTAATCTCTTCGGGTCTAATTCCCCGCCGCTCGCAGGGTATAATAGAAAAATGAGTGAATACATCCATAAGAGCCATAATGTAAGTGTTTTGCTATATATCGTAAAGCCGTTTTCGACAAACAGGTAGATAGCTTGTTGAAAGAAGTCTGTCTGAAGATGGAAAAACGATAGGAGATCAAGTTTGTAGAAATTGGGCTGTTCTCGACTTTGTGTGATAATTTTTGCTCATGAAATCGTGAAATGTTTACTGGGAAAAACTTTGAGGACTATTTTGTTAAATAAACTATCAGTATACTGAGAGGGGGACAAGCACGGGGTTTATGTCTCTTTGTTATAATTCAAAGGCTAGGCTATAATAACTCTTCATAAACACCGATAATTTTAGTCAAAGACCTAAAAAAGGAAGATCATTATTGTGAGAGCGTGTAATTAGTATAATTAAAGTAAAAATCATTCCAATGTAGCCATGATTAAAAATATTAATGTAACTGAACTTAAACCTGAACAAATTCAGCAGATACAGGTACTTATGGCCGCATTTAAAGCTCAAAATCAACTCAATAAAAGTGAAACTGAAATTGATATGATTGAATACCTGTTGTCAAATCCTATAGAGGTTGATAATTTAGAATTTATGAAACGAGAAGAAATTTATGACAGAACTTAAAAGTCATATTTGTTTTGTTGAGTCTAATATTTAGCTTTATGCTTTTTCCACTGATAAAAAAGAAGAAAGTAAAAGAATATTGGCAAAACAATTAATTAAAGAAAAGTCCATCATTATCAGTACCCAAATAATTAATGAGGTTTCTTGTAATTTACTTAAAAAGCATAAGCTTGATGAAAAACAACTGTTTAAATTAATTGTTTCCTTTTATAGCAAATATCAAGTTATCTCATTTAATCTTGATATTTTTGAATCTGCATCTAATCTGATAATTCAATACCATCTATCATTTTGGGATAGTTTAGTGATTGCTTGCGCTTTATTTTATGATGCAAATATTTTGTATTCAGAAGATATGCAAGATGGTTTAATTATTAATAAAAAATTCACTATTATTAATCCCTTTAAGCAATAAAATTATTTTACTGGTTAATGATGCTATTTTCAGCATTTCTAAAACCAGTCCTAACGGTACAGTTGTCGGCACAATTAACGCCACTGATGCCGATAACAACCCCTTAACCTACAATATCACCGCAG